>JAXDKI010000436.1:0-4218 GCA_034667245.1 Thermomicrobiales bacterium
AGTTGACGACCCGACTAATCCCGGTCCAGGCGGGGCCGTACGGAACCGTGATGTGCTCCCAATCGCTGTATCGATCGAAGACGTTAGGACCAAATGCCCTGGGGGACTCGAGGTACGGATTACCGCCCTCATTTGCCACCCAGCTGGCACCGGCATAGTAGAAGACGTCGGTGTTGATCGGGGGGTAGATGAGAAGGAGGAGCATCGAGAGCACTGGACCGAACAGCCATGGTCGAATGGAAGGACGCTCCTCCCGTGTCACAACCCACAGGGCTGCCAACTGCGTGGCGGCCAGCAGCAGAAAACCGACGCGGCGAATCCAGATGTACGGCTGCGGCGAGAGGACGTAGTCGTCGCCCACCCACGGCAGCCAGTCGAAGGTATCACGGTAGAGGTGAAGTGCCGCTTTCGCCCCACTCGAGGCGATGGCATTCGAAAAGATGATGCCGGTGAGACCGCGTTGGGGAGGCGGCTGAGCGAGCTCGACCCAGACCAGGAGCGCTATCACCAGCACCTGAGCGACGGCGAGCAGGAGTGCCGGGGAGACCCGGGAGGCTCGCTCCGCGGGCGACGGCGCCGGGAGTTCGAGTGGGATGAGGTCGGGATCGACGGCGACGGCGTGCCCGTTGGCAGGGCGAACCGGTAATGCGACACGTGCTAACGGCTTGATCACACCACCACCAGCCAGGGCCGTCCTCCGGACCGCTCGGAGCGGGTGGGGACGTAAGTCCTTCGAAGCGGAATGTACCCGGCGCAAATCCTATGCCAAGTGAGCCGCTTCTGCCGAATGCGCCTGTCACAGCGCAATTGCCCCCTGCGGCGGGTTCGCACGGCTCCGGCAACGGTGGCGGGCCGCGACAGTGCGCCACTATAGCGGAGAGGACGGCTTCTCTGTCGGATTTGGGGGTTGCGCGACACACGCGAGACGGTTGACAGCCGGTCAAGGGGCGAGTAATGTGCATACTGTATACAGATTCTGTGGCAAATAGATAAGACGGCACAGGTACCAGCGACCGATTGCCGCGCAGGGCTTTGTCGCCGACGAGGATGTCGATCCGTCGGCAGGCCTGCCTGTTGACCGACAGGGTGGGTGACGTCCGGAACGGCCAGGGGATGAGCTGCCTGAAGGGAGGTGGTGGACGGCGACAAGGGCAGATTTCGATCGAACGTCACGAGGTGACGACCGATGGCAGATGGCTTCTCAGAGGAGGGATCGAAAGGATGATGCTGCATCGACGCAGGTTCCTGACGCTGTCGGCGGCCGTGGCCGCTGCGCCGGCTCTCACCCGCATGGGCGCACTCGCTCAAGACGCTACTCCACCGGCCGAAGCATCTCCGACGGCCGACCCGATGAATGCCTACGGCCCGGTTCAGGGTAGCAGGGCCTACAAGCTGGTATTCATGCAGGTCTTCCCGGACAACCCGTTCTGGCAGACTCTCAAGGAGGGGGTGGAAGCGCGCGCCGCCGCGAACGGCGTGACGGTTGACGTCATCGCGCTACCGACGACCTCCGGTGTCTCAGAGCAGGTTTCGCAAATGGAAGACGCCGTCACCCAGAAGTACGACGGCATCATCCTGGGAACGGTGGACGCTGCGGGCATCGTGCCGGGGATCCAGGCGGCCAACAACGCGGGCATCCCGGTGATCGCGGTCGACACCGGACCGGCGGGCGGCGAGATCATCAGCCTAGTCCAAACCGACAACGTCGCCGCATCCGAGAAGGGCGGCGAATTCATCGCCGAGGCGATCGGTCAGAAGGGCAAGGTGCTGAACCTGCAGGGCGACCTGGCGAATCAGACTGGTCAGGCGCGGAACGACGGTCTGCATAAGGCACTCGACAAGTATCCCGACATCCAGGTGATCGACCAGAGCGCCCACTGGCTGGCAGCAGAAGGGCTCGCGATCACCGAGAACATCTTGACATCCGATCCCGACCTCGCGGCGATCTTCGCCGCCAACGATCCGCCGGCGCTCGCCGCCCTCCAGGCGCTGAAGGCCGCGGGTAAGGAAGGCGTCGTCGTCGTCGGGTTCGACGGAACCAAGGACGGGCTGCAGGCGGTCAAGGATGGCGAATTGGCAGCCGACGTGCTCCAGTTCCCGGCCGTGATGGGTACGATCGGCGTCGATCTCCTGGTCCGCCACCTTAACGGCGAGCAGGTCCCGACCCACGTCGACTCCGGTTCGGGTCTGGCGACGAAGGAGAACGTCGACCAATACCTGAGCTAGGTCGTGGTCGGTGGGTGCTGGGCGATGGAGCGATCTGGGGTCCGTACTGCAAGCGGGGATGGACAAGTGCTGAACCCCGCCGAGTTCGACGCGTCTCGTCCATCGGCCAGCACCTCCTCCTCGTCGCCCCCCGCGCCCGTGCTGGAGTTGCGGGGCGTCTCGAAGCGCTTTCCCGGTGTGGTGGCACTCGACGACGTCTCGTTCGACTTGCGGCCGGGCGAGGTGCACGTGCTCGTCGGTGAGAACGGCGCCGGGAAGTCGACCCTGGTCAAAATTCTCTCCGGCATCTACCAGCCGGATGCCGGGGAGTTCCTCCTCGATGGCAAACCGGTCGTGCTGCGCGATCCCCACTCGGCGCAGCAACTCGGGATCAGCACGGTCCATCAGGAGCTGAACCTGATTCCGCACCTGGACGTCGGGCGCAACATCTTCCTCGGGCGCGAACCGATGCGGGGCGCGGGTGTTATCGATTGGGCGCGGCTCTATCGAGACGCCCGCGTACCGCTCGCCGCGCTCGGGATCGATCTCGATCCGCGCACGCAGGTACGGCGAATCGGGGTGGCAATGCAGCAGATGACCGAGATCGCCAAGGCGCTCGTCGCCCAGGCACGGGTGCTGATCCTCGATGAGCCGACCGCGGCGATCACTGCCGAGGAAGCTGAGCAGCTGTTCCGAATCGTCGAGCGGCTGCGCGCCCAGGGAACCGGCATCATCCTCATCTCACACCACCTGGAAGACGCGACGCGCGTCGGCGATCGGGTGACCGTCTTCCGGGATGGCCGCTGGGTGGCGACCAAGCCGATGGCCGAGACGTCGCCGCGCGACATGATCCGGCTCATGGTGGGTCGAGAGCTGACCCAGCAGTATCCGAAGCAGACTCCCACCTACGGGCGGGTTGCCCTAAAGGCCGACGGGATCAGTAGACGCGGTGTCCTCCACGACGTCTCGTTCGAGGTGCGTCGCGGCGAACTCCTCGGGCTGGCGGGTCTGGTCGGTGCAGGGCGAACGGAGTTGGCGCGGGCGATCTTTGGGATCGACCGGATCGATGCCGGCCGCATCGAAGTGGATGGGACATCGGTCCGTATCCACGGACCGGGGACCGCGATCAAGAACCGCATCGCACTTTTGCCGGAAGACCGGAAGCAGCACGGGTTGGTCTTACCGCTGACGGTGGCCGACAACATCGTCATGGCGGCGCCCGACAAAATGCCGGCGCCGCCGGGTTTGGCGCCACCGGGTCGCAGGATGCGAGCGGCCCAGCGGTTCGTCGAAGCGCTCCGGATCAGGACGCCGAGCACGCGGCAGAAGGTTCTGTTCCTCTCGGGTGGGAACCAGCAGAAGGTCGTGCTGGCGAAATGGCTGCTGACCGAGGCGGACATCTTCATCTTCGACGAACCGACGCGGGGAATCGACGTCGGCGCGAAGGTCGAGGTCTACCGGTTGATGAACGATCTGCTCGCCCGTGGCGCGGCGATCGTGATGATCTCGTCGGAGCTGTCCGAGGTCCTCGGGATGAGCGACCGTATCCTCGTGATGCGGGGCGGGCGGATTGTCGCGGAGCTGGACGGACCGACTGCGACTCAGGAGCAAGTGATGACCTACGCCGCGGCGCCGGTTGACGTTGAGGCAGTGGCATGACCGCGCCCGGACCGGTGGCAGCAGGAGCGAGCGCCGAGCTTCCCGGTGGACCGACATCGCGGCTGCGCGGCGTCAAGCTGGGAACGCTGTCGCAGACGCTCGGCTCCCTGGCCAGCTTGATTCTGCTCTCGCTCATCCTTTGGTATCTCAAACCGGTCTTCATGACCAGCGGGAACTGGGTCAACATCCTGCGCCAGGCGTCGTTCAACGCCATCCTTGGGATGGGGATGACGTTCGTCATCCTGACCGGGGGGGTGGACCTCTCCGTCGGATCGATCGTCGCCCTCTCATCGGTTACCGGCGGGCTGTTGATGTACAACCACGACTGGTCTATGGCGCCCGCGGTCGGGACAA
>JAXDKI010000437.1:0-22030 GCA_034667245.1 Thermomicrobiales bacterium
GATCCGGATCGAACGCGACCGATGCGGCCTGAACGACGGCGGCGCGGGTGGTCGATGACATCGTCATGGCCGTAGTTGCTCCTTCTGTCCTGCGGATTCTACCCGCCGCCCCGGCAGGTCCGAGCGAGCCGGTCTATGCTATCGCTCGTAGGATTGTGGAGCAGTGGAAGGGAGCATTGAACGGTGACCGATGCATCAGATGGTGACCAGGGGTCGGCATTCGCGGCCGTCGATCATGTCGGCTACGTGGTGTCCGATCTCGACGCGGCGTCGGCCTTCTTCGTGGACGTCTTGGGATTTCGCGATTTGCCGCGCCGAGGTGTCGCCTCGGACCCGGATGGGGATAGCATTGCGTCCACGTTCGGTGTCCATCCGCGGGCGGCGTACCGTTTCGCTTTCTTCGCGCTCGGCGACATGACGGTGGAGTTGCTCGAGTGGACGGCGCCCGACCAACAGCGGGTCCATCCTCTCAATAGCGATCACGGCGGTCGACATCTGGCCTTGCGAGTTCGGGACCTGGACGCGGCGATCAGCCGGCTGAAGACCGTGCCTGGGATAACGATCCGGGAGCGTCATGAGCGGGGTTTCGTCTACGTGTCGACCCCGTTCGGGCTTGAGCTCCAGTTGATTCCGGGCTGATTCACGATCCTCAGGGGAGGGAGGGAAGAATGGCCGGGATGCTCGGGGTTGGCGTGATCGGTGTCGGGACGATCGGGCGGCGCCACGCCGAGAATCTCGCCCGGCGCATTCCTCGGGCCCGGCTGGTCGCCGTCGCGGATGCCCGCCCTGAGGTGGCGCAGGCGGTTGCCGCCGACCTGGATGTTCCTCATCGGTTCGCGAGCGCCGACGAGCTGGCGGGTCATCCGGACGTCGAGGCGATCGTGGTCGCCTCGAGTCATTTCGCCCATTTGGAGGGCATTCTCGCGGCGGCGAAGCATCGCAAGGATGTCTTTTGCGAGAAGCCGATCACCACTACGCTTGCCGAGGCGGATCAGGCGATCGCGGCGGTGAGCGCGGCCGGTGTGCGTCTTCAGATCGGGTTCATGCGCCGGTATGACGCAGCCTATGCCGCGGCGAAGAAGCGAATCGAGGCGGGAGAGATCGGCGAACCGGTGCTATTCAAGGCGACGCATCGGAACCCGTCGCTACCGCCGTCGATGAAGGCAGCCGGCGATGTCGGCGTCTTCATCGATACCAACATCCACGATTACGACAATGCCCGCTGGCTGCTCGCCGACGAGGTGACCGAGGTCCACGCGGTCGCGGTGCCGGTGCTGGAACCCGGCCGGTCTGATGACCTCGCGCTCTCGACCCTCCGCTTCGCGCGGGGCGGACTTGGCAGCGTCGAAGCGTACCTGACCTGCGCCTACGCCTACGATGTTCGCACCGAGATCGCGGGGACCAAGGGGACGATCTTTATCGGGCGGCTCCAGGAAACCGCCTGCGTGGTCGCCACAGCCGATGGCGTCAAGTTCGACGCGGTCGATCACTGGCTCGCCCGCTTCGGCGACGCCTACCTGATCCAGCTGGACGATTGGGTCCGGCGGATGCTTGCCGGTGAGCCGCCCTCCGTGACCGGGGCTGACGGGAGGGCCGCGCTCGAGGTCGCAGTTGCCGCGACGTTGTCGGCGAAGGAGGGGCAGCCGGTGCGTCTGCCTCTTGCGTGAGAAGTCGTATCGCCAACTGACGCGGCGGATAGGTGCGCGTTGACACGCGTGACGGGACGATTTTCCCCTTTTCGGGCCAAGATGATCGCCATATCCTGACTCCATAATAAGCCAGATCTCGGGTGGATCGGGAGGCGGAAGCGGATGGTCTTGGCGCTTGAACGCGGGCTGACGACGGGTGCCCGCGTGACAATGATGGCCGCGCACCAGAAGGCGGCTCGGACTGGCGCAGCGTACGTTCGCGCCGACCACGTTCTAGTCGCCCTGATGGAGCGGCCGGATGATTCGGTGCGGTCCCTTCTCCACGGTGCGGGAACGGATCCCGCGTCTCTGCTCGCTGAACTGCGCGAGCGGGTTGCCGGACAGCCGGCCGTCGACCTCGCCGTCGATGCGGTCGCCCAAATGGTCATCGCCGACGCGGGCAAAGAAGCCGACGCCCTTGGTGCTGATCGTATCGACGACATTCATCTGTTGCTGGGACTGTTGAGAGATCCGAGCGATGCGGCGGGGCAGGCACTTACATCAGTCGGGCTCACGCTGGACGGAGCACGGAGCGCGGTGCGGCAGTCGCAGATGCGGCGAGCGGTCGAGGCTGATCGGGTCGTCGCCTGGTCGCCGAATACGGCGACCTCCCGCAAGACAGGTCTCAGGTCGCCGTCCGACGATGGCGTTTTGACCGTCCGCGGACCGCGCCCCGGTTGGTCTCGCCAGACTCATCTTCCCTCGAACGGATGGGCCCGCCTACGGGCCGCATCGAATCTGAGCCCGATCTTTTGTGCTTTGCTCGGGGTGGTGATCGGGAGCGGGGCGTTACTGGCGACGATCGAGCCGACGGAACGTGCCGCGCGACTCTTGATCATCGCCTTTATCGTTAGCGGATGGGTTGCGTCGGTTTGCATCCACGAGTACGGTCATGCGGCGGCAGCGTTCCTCGGCGGAGATCGGGAAGTGGCTGACATGGGGGGGCTGTCCCTCGATCCGCGCAACTACATGAGTCCACTCTTCAGCGTGGTACTGCCGCTTGCCTTTTTGCTGATGGGCAGGATCCCGTTGCCGGGCGGCGCAGTGATGATCCGGACGTCTGCTCTGCGGTCCCGGCGTTGGGATTTGGCGGTGAGCGCCAGCGGGCCACTCGGCTCACTCGTCTGCCTGGTGCTGTTTTCAACACCGTTCCTTCTCGGGTTGCACGACCGTTGGCCCGACCGGCCATATCTCTGGGCGGCGCTCGCCGGGCTGGCCTCGGTCGAAACGGTGTCGCTCGTGCTAACACTCCTGCCGATACCGCCGCTCGACGGGTTCCACATCGTCGCTTACTGGCTGCCGGACGACGTTCGGGCGTCCGCGCGTCAGCTTGGATGGATGCCCGTAATCGCGCTGTACGTTCTGTTGTCTCAGGACTCGCCGATCAGTGATGCGTTCTGGTCGTTCGGATATGGGCTAGGCGACATTCTTCAGATTCCACGCTGGTTCGCGTGGTATGGCCTGGATCAGCTGCGTCTCTGAAGTCGTCACCAGGGCGGATTCGTTACGCCCCTGCCCAATGGTCTGACGGCAGCGGGCGGATACGGTCCACTCGCCCGGGTTAGACTCGTGCTCGACGTGACTCGTATGCGCCGGTTGACGTTGCCGTGGGCCCATGTCGGAGAATCGAATGGATCACCAGCAACTCCCGGGGCATGTGCAGAAGAATCGAGCCGCCTGGGATCGCTTCGCCGTCGACTATGTCGCCTCCGGCTAACGAAACTGGGCCTCCGACGAGCCGTCGTGGGGGATCTTTAGCATCCCGGAATCCGAGGTCAGGTTGCTGCCGAGCGAGTTGGCGGGGCGAGACGCCATCGAACTGGGTTGTGGAACGGCCTACGTTTCGACCTGGCTAGCTAAGCGCGGGGCGCGGCCAGTCGGGATCGACAACTCGCCGAATCAGCTTGCCACGGCACGGCGGCTTCAGGCGGAGCACGGTCGCGAGTTTCCGCTGCATCTCGGGAATGCCGAGCAGACGCCGTTTCCGGATGGCAGTTTCGATCTGGCGATCAGCGAGTACGGGGCCAGCATCTGGTGCGACCCGTACGCCTGGATTCCCGAGGCGGCTCGCCTGCTTCGGCCCGGCGGCGAACTGATCTATCTCGTCAACGGAACGCTGACACTGCTCTGCACGCCCCCGGACGCCGAGGACGAGACGCCGGTCACGACCCAGCTTGAGCGTCCCTACTTTGGGATGCGGCGGATCGATTGGCCCGATGGCTCGGTGGAGTTCCACCTCGGGTACGGGGATTGGATTCGGCTGCTGCGCGCCAACGGCTTCGACGTCGAGGATATGGTGGAACTCCGACCGGCCACCGATGCGACGACGAGCTACCCCTGGATGACGACGGAGTGGGCGCGGCAGTGGCCCTGCGAAGAGGTCTGGAAGGCCCGCAAGCGTTGAGCGGGGACCGCTGATGGTCGTTCTAGGTACGACTACGTAGTTTGTCTCGGTCGGGAACTGGGCGACGAATACGTCATCCTCTGGATGCGCGACGGGAGCGTATGCCGGATGATGTGAATGTGGCCGGAGGGAACGGCCCGAGCTAATGGGAGCGGATAAGCGACTCGAACCAGACCGGTTGGCCGGTCGGTCAGCTACGTGGAAACGGTAATGGACCGGAACCGGGTGATTGACGACGTGGTGAAGGCGATCCGACGCGAGCGGTGATTGGCCGACGCGGCGAGGTTTCGGATAAGCGAGCGGTCGTATCTTGTTGACGGCGTTGAATCGGTAGGGCTGTCGGCGCACGGAATCGTTTTGGACGTGCGCTGGTGCGGGCGGGGCGCTACCTCGAGTTGGGAACCGCCCCCCGCCCCGGGCCCCGCTCCCACGAGAAGATCGATCGAGGGTACGGCAATGGATGCGTACGATCTGGTCGAATCGACGGCGGTGTCGGCACAGGTGCATTCGTTGGAGACCGTTCGCCACCAGGCCGTTGTCCGACAGGAACCGCCCTTCACACTTCAGGTGGTCCCGACCGGCGTGGATCAGCCAACGTGCGACGGCGTCCGCCAACTCGCGGTTGTCGATTGGGCGCGTACCAAACTCCTCGAGCGACTCCTTGTCGATCAGGTCGCCGTCGACTCGCGCGTGCTGGCGGGTCTGGCCGAGATCGGTGCCGCGATCACCGCGATCTCTGAGCGCCTCGACGCGCTGGAAGACATTCTGCCCAGGCAGGCCGCGTAAACGTCGCGGTTACCGGCGGGTTCCCTCTCAAGTGTCTTGCGGGCTCCCTTTGGTTCCATAGCCCCTATGGGTGGAGATTCACCGTATTCTATCGACGCCGGTGGCTTTCGTGGACTGTGTCCACGGCTTTGTTTCGGGTGAGAGGGGGTTGTGGTTCGGCGGGTGCCGACGGGATCCGTGCGTGCGGTCCCACGCGACGAGCCAGTGACGAGTCGTCGGTCGTCAGGCGTCAGGCGCCGGTGACGATGCCGTGCCAAGCGGGTCGAGCGGAGGAAGCGCGGCGGCCGAGTCGATCGGGTGCTGGCGCCCCTGGGCGGGCGGTGGGGACGGACGGATCGCTCCGGGTGGTGGTGGTCGGTGACCAACCGAGGCAGCGTAGGTGCTGCCCAGGCCCGCACTGCGTACCGAGTGTGCCGCTTGCGAACAAGAATAGAACACATAGTCCGATCTGTCAATACCCCTTTGGTAACGCGCATACCCGAATCGTCGCCTGTGACGTTCCTTCCTGATTGCAGGACTGTGGGCCGCCCGGTCCAATCGGCGGTGCCCACGCTAACAGGAGCTTGCGGATGGCGGGTCTCGACCGCGACGCGCGAACGCAGCTTAGAACGATGATCGATGGCTACCAGGTGTCGCAGGCAATTGCGGTAGCGGCGACGCTGGGGATTGCCGACCTGCTCGCGGACGGTCCCCGGGGTGTCGAGGAGGTGGCGAGGGCGACTGGTGCGCATCCGCGGTCATTGCTTCGGCTGTTGAGGGCGTTGGCGGCGGTCGGTGTGTTTGTCGAGGTAGAGGGTGAGGGAGGGGTATTTGGGCTGACGCCGATCGCGAGTGGGCTGCGGAGCGATATGGGGCACTCGCAGCGGGCGGCGGCGATGCAGGCCGGTGAACCGGGGATGTGGGCGGCGTGGGGGCAGCTGTTGCACAGTGTCATGACGGGTGAGTCGGCGTTTAGGTACGTGCATGGGATGGGCGCGTGGGAGTATCGAGAGCGGAATCCCGTCGCGGGCCAACTCTTCGATCGGGCGATGCTGATGGCCGCGCAGGAGGTTGCGGCGGCGATCGTGGCGGCGTACAGCTTCGCCGAGGTCGAGTGTGAGGTGGACGTGGGCGGCGGGCGAGGGGTGCTGCTGGCGGAGATCCTCGCGGTTTATCCGAACGTTCGCGGGGTACTCTTCGATCAGGGGCACGTCGTCGAGGCGGCGGAATCGGTGCTGCGGGCGGGCGGGGTGTTGGACCGCTGTGCGATCGAGGCGGGGGATTTCTTCGACACGGTTCCTGAGGGAGGGGATGTCTACGTGTTAAAGGGGGTGATTCACGACTGGGAAGACGAAGACGCTCGGAGGATATTGGAGAGCTGCCGGCGCGTCACACGTCCGGGCAATCGGTTGCTGGTGATCGAGTAGGTGGTTCCGCGCGAGCGAGCGGCCGAACCGTTCACGTGCTTCATGGACCTGCACATGCTGACGATCCATGGGGCGGCCGAGCGGATGAGCGAGGAGTTCGCGGTGCTGTTGGATTCGGCTGGCTTTCGGTTGGAGCGGATCGTTGAGGTCGACGGTGCGATGAAGCTCATCGAGGCGGCGCCCGTATGGGACGATCCAGCGGAACTGCCCGGCCGCGCCTGTCACTCGCTCGATCTCGTTCGTGGGGCCGGGCGATGTGCAACGAGGTGAGACCGCATTGACCGGATGGGGCAGGCTCGCTGCTGAGTGCTTTTTGCGCACCCATCAGCCGGGATCGAAGGGCATCGGGGAATCCGCCCATCGGGCGGGCCGGGGAATGACCCCGGCCCGCCGTCGCGATGCGGCGCAGAGTGCTAAGCGGTCGGTGTGGCGTCCGTCGGTACGGCCACGCCGTCGAAGCGGAGGACCATGCCCGCCGGTGCGCCGAAGCCGACTGCCCCGGCGACGACGTAGAGGTTGCCCTCCGCGTCGAAGTCGATTCCGTTCGGGAGCATCAGGCCGTCGACGACGGTTTCCTGGGTGCCGTCGGCGAGGATGCGCACGACGCTGCCAGGGGCAGGCGGCTCGCTCAGGAAATTGGTCGAGATCTGGCTGGCGTAGAGGTTGCCGTCCGGTCCGACCTTGACGTCGACGACCATCGTCAGCCCCGTCGCGGCGTCGGCGACCGTGCCATCGGGCGAGACGGCGAGGACCTTGGCAGCGCCCGGCGGGAACGGTCCGCCGCTGAGCAGCCCGACGTAGACCCCGCCTGCCGGATTGGCCGTCACGCCGGTCGGCACGGCTTGCAACATCGGCGGACCCTGAGCACCCTCCGGGAGCGGGATATCTTCGATCACCGCGAGAACCGTCAGTTCGCCGCTGGTCGGATCGACGTGGTAGACGGCGTTGCCGCCCGCGTCGGCCACGTGGAGCAGTCCGTCGTCCGCCAGCGCGATTCCGTAAAGATTGGAATCGATGGCAGCCGGGTGGGGGTTGTTGGCATGCTCATAGGCGCCGATGTCGGCGACCAGTGTCACGGTGCCCGTCGCTGGATCGATCGAGACGACGCTATTCTCGTTCGGAATCGGATCGATAAAGGCGGCACCGGGTCCGGGACCACCGACCGCCAGCCAGATTGTGCCGTCCGCGACGACAATGCCGGCGGGGCCGGTCGACTCCGGGCCGAGCGTGTACGATGGCAGCCCCTGTGCCACGACGGTGGCTGTGCCGTCGGGCGCAATCTGCGTCACCTGGCCGGTGAGGCCTCGGGTGCCGAACGGCTCCTGCGGGGTAGGCGATGCCTCAGGGCTCCCCTCGATCCCGGTCGGCGCGAAGATCTGCTCGTCGCCACCGGTGCCGGCTTCGGAGACGTACAGGCTGCCGTCATCGGCAACGGCGATGAAGCGAGGGTTCAGGAGATTGCTGGCGACGAGCGTGGCACCCGCCGGGAGTGGCGGCGCCCCTGTGGCGACGGGCGTTGCCTCCTGGGCGAAAGCGGACCCGCGCCCTGCCGCGCCCAGTCCAGCAATGATGAATCCAGCACCGACGCCACCGCGCACGAGCGCCCGTCGGTTGACGGTCGCAGACGTGATCGTTGCGGACCGCGTCTTTCCCACTATTCGTTCGATCATGGAGTACCCTCCCTGTATCGATCGGCAGCTTTGCTGCCCTGACCTTAGCGATCCGACGCCGACGGCCTCGCCGGGCTGGCCGCAGAGTTCCGGATCCCAACTTTCCCCGAGCGTCCGGGGTTTTTCAGTGTACGATCAGGAGACCCGGTCGGCCACCTCTTGCCTCAGGCAACCGCTAAGGCCGCCGCCGAGACGATCACCTCAAGGCAACGCGTGCCGTTGGTTCTTATTGTTCGCGCGTACGTACCGTCGGACGCCCCGGCCTCTGTTTACCGCAACGGGTGCGCTGCCCTCTGGCGGGAGGACAAGACGGAGAAAATGAGCCAGCGGTGTCAGGCGACCGGTGGCGCAGAAATTTACATAATATATTTTGCGCCTTCACAAACATTGTGCTACCGTTCCCGAGCCAGCGAGTGACGTATGTCTGCGGGCTACCTGAGCTACTCGGGATCAGGTGGCGATTGCACAGGAGGAGCACGTGAGCCCCATACGGCGTGACTCAGTTTTCTCGCGTCGCCAGGTTGTTGGCGCGCTCGGCGCGCTACCCGTCGCGGGCGGACTTCTTCTGCCGCCCTCGGCTCGTGCGGCCGGTGGGAGCCAGCGTTTTAGGGCCCCGGCGGTCATCCGCCCGCAGTCCGGACAAGAGGTCGTGCATTGGGTCTACAGCAGCTTGCCGCTCGACAAGACGACGCTCCAGCGGGTGCCGCCGACGACGACGGAGAACACAATCGAGTATTTCGAGTGGAGTGTCGAGGAATTCAAGAAGGTCGAACCGGGGATCAATGTCAAGCTCGAATATTTGCCTCATGATGAAAGTTGGTTTGCCAAGATCGACTCGTCGCTGGTCGCCGGTGCGCCGCCGGACGTCGTCCAGGGGCCGGTTTCGGAGGCCGCCAAATATATTCCGCTTGGCGCGCTCTCCCCAATCGACGAGTACATTACTGAGGAAGATAAGACGGATCTCGTCGCCGCGGTCGTCGCCGAGTCGAGCTTCGACGGGCAGAACTACCTGTGGCCGTGGCGGTTGTCGTTTGGAGGCGGCATTCAGATCAACGCCGGGCTCTGGGAACAACATGGTGCCGGCGATCTGCTGCCGAAGGGCGAGACCCGCCGCTGGTTGATGGACGACTACCTGAAGGCGCTCCAGCTGACGACGGTCGATACCAACGGTGACGGCACTACGGATCTGTATGGCACCGTCCTGATGACCGATATTCACTACCACGTCACGCAATTCCTGTTTGGCTTCGGCGCCCGCCTCTTCAACGAAGATGAGACCGAAGTCATTCTCAACAGCCAAGAGGGTGTTGACGGACTGCAGTGGCTCGTCGATTTGGAGCAGGTCCACAAGGTCGCGGTGCCGGGTTCGGCGGTGCGGAAGGCTGCCGAGGCCGACCAGATCTTTATCGAGGGTAAGGCGGCGAGCTACCCGTCGCAGGGCGCCGGTGTCCGCCCAGCTTCCCTCGACGCAAACCCGGACTTCAAGTGGTTCTGGGCCCCACCGCCGAATGTGCCGGGTAAAGAGCCGGCCGTCATGACCAACGTCCACGGGCACTACGTGTTCCAGCAGCAGGATGCCGACCGCACCGCTGCCGCGCATCGCTGGACGCAATTCTTGACGAGACCGGAAGCCCTTGCGCTGTCGCTCGACCAGTTCGGCATGCCGCCGGCGCGCCAGTCGCTGTGGGGCGAGGTGACCGACGAGAACCAGAAAGTCGGTCTGCGCTTCACCGACATCATGGTGTCCTTTGGCCGCCGGGCGAGCGCCGCGCCAATCACCTTCTCGCTCGTGCCGCGCATGCTTGAGGCGGCATTCAGCGGGCAGAAGACGCCCAAGCAGGCGCTCGACGATCTGGCATCCGAGGGGAACAGGCTGATCGAAGAGGCCATCGCGGACGCGTCGTAGCGGTTAGCGCCGGTCATCACACCGCGGGTGATCTCGGCGTATCGGCCGAGATCACCCGCGATGAACGCGGGCCGTCGCCCCCGGAGTACGACAGAGGCAATCGTCGCGTCTGCCCAGGCGTTCACCTCTGGATCTCCGGGCGGCGTGTTCGTCATCGACGATTGACTCTGGGTCGCACTTTCCATCGCTGAACGCCGCCGAACCACCCGACGGAACCGTGTGGTGCGGGACGTGGAGTGCAACGCCTTGGCGCGGCAAGACCTGCTGGCGCGGGCCGCGATGATTCGCTAACGGGTGGAGAGCCACAAGCATGTCGCTGGTTCAATCTGCCGGTGGGAGACCAGAGTTCCGCCCTGTTGCGCGGAGATCGGTCGTCAGTCGACGTGCCCGTGGTTCCCTGTGGGGCTATTTCTTCGTTGCTCCCAGTCTGCTGATGTTCCTGCTCTTCTCGCTCTATCCGATGCTCGATTCGGTCGTCCTCAGTTTTCAGCGCTACCGCTTGACCGGACGCGAGTGGGTCGGACTACGGAACTACCAACGGCTTCTGGACGAACCGGCATTTTTGACCGTTCTGAAGAATACCCTCCTCTATGCGGTGGCGATCGTGCCGTTCGGGGTCGCGCTGTCGTTAGTGATGGCGACTCTGATCTATCGCTTGCCGTCGATCGCTCAGATCTTTTTCAAGTCGGCCTTCTACCTGCCGGTGGTGACCTCCGGCGTCGTGCTGAGCTTGATCTGGCTCTACCTCTACGACCCGGCCTTTGGATTGATCAACTTCATGCTCGCCAAGGTCGGTCTTGAACCGGTGCTCTGGCTGGCCGATCCGCGATTCAGTCTGATCAGTGTGGTCATCATGTTTCACGCCTCGCATTGGGGCGGCTCGATCATCCTTCTCACCGCGTCGATGGGCGGCATCCCGAAGGATCTCTACGAGGCAGCGCGGCTCGACGGCGCTTCGTTCTTTCGCCAGAGCATCTCGATCACGGTTCCGCTGCTGAAACCGGCGATTACGTACGTCGCGATCATCGGCACGATCGCGTCGCTTCAGATCTTTGCCGAAGTTTTCTTGATGACGCGCGGTGGTCCCAATTACGCGACGACCAATCTCGTCTATTCGATCTATGAGTACGGCTTCATCCGCTTCGACTTCGGGCGGGCGTCGGCGGTCGCCGTCGTCCTCTTACTCCTGACCGCTGGGATTGCCGTCGCCCAGTTTCGCCTCCTCCGTTCGAACGTCGAGTACTGACAAGGATCGCCAGATGTCGAGCACCAGTATTCCCGCCGCGACACCATCACGGTCGGGGCGACGTCTGCTCGGACGTGCCAAGCGAGCCTGGCGGGAGGGAACACCGTCCGAACGCGCGTTCCTGGTCGTCGCCTATCTGGGGGCCACTGCCGGGGCGGTGGTGAGCCTCTTCCCCTTGTACTGGATGATCACGACGGCCTTGAAACCGCCGACCTCGGTCATGAGTTTGCCGCCGGATTGGATTCCGACCAGTTTCTCGCTCAACAACTTCCGGGAAGCGTTCGCCGGGTCTCCGGTGACGCGCTGGACGATCAACAGTTTCGTTATGGCCGTCTCGGTGACGGCGTTCCAACTGCTGTTCGCCACGATGGCCGGGTATGGGTTTGCCAAGAAGAGTTTTCCCGGACGCGAGATCCTCTTCTGGCTCTACGTCAGCTCGATGATGATCCCCGGCTTCGCGCTCTTGATTCCGCAGTTCACACTGATGGCGCGCCTCGACCTGGTGAACACCTACCTCGGTCTGATCGCGCCGGGGTTGTCGGCGCCGTTCGGTGTCTTCCTGATGCGCCAGTTCATCCAGACGCTGCCCTCCGAGCTAATCGACGCCGCCAAGATCGATGGCTGCTCGGAGTTGCGCGTGTTCTGGGACATTATTCTGCCGCTGGCGAAACCGGGTCTGGCGGTGCTCGGCATCTTCGTCTTCATGGGGCAGTGGAGTGCGTTCCTCTGGCCGTTGATCGTGGCCAGCTCGTCCGACATGCAAACTCTGATGGTCGGCTTCGCGCTGCTGGCCAACCGGGAAATGCGGGTCAACTACGGCGCGCTGATGGCGGCGGGAACCTACATGGCGATCCCGATGCTGATCGTCTTTTTCGCCTTCCAGCGCTACTTCCTGCGTGGTATCACCATCGGTGGGATCAAGGGGTAAACGGGGACTGGCGGCGGGCGAGACGGATACTCGCCCGCGGAGTGGGAAATGAGGAGCGAACTCGATGAGTTTTCCATACGCAGGTGTCCAGCGACGACCGGCCGTCACCGGGCGGAAAGGGATGGTGTCGTCGGCGCATCCGCTGGCGTCGCTGGCCGGATTGCGGACCCTGATGGAGGGCGGCAACGCGATCGATGCGGCGGTGGCCGTCGCCTCCTGTCTCGGTGCGACCGAGATCGGATTGTCGGGGATCGGCGGCGTCGGTTGGATGCAGATCTATCACGCCAAGACGAAGACGCACACCTGTCTCGACTACCAGGGTTGGAGTCCCTACGCGGCCGAGCGGAGCGTTTTCGAGGGGCCGGAGCAACTCCTGCGCGGCTTGCTGTCGCCGATGGTGCCCGGTTCTCCGGCCGGTTGGTGCGCGGCACTGGAGCGGTTCGGCACGATGGACCGCGGCAACGTCTTCAAGCACGTGATCGAGATCTGCGAGGAGGGGCACCCGCTCACGGTCCATGCGGCCGGGATCATCAAGACCTACGAACCGTGGCTGCGGGAACACCCGTCCTCGGAGGCGTTCTTTTTCGGGGACGGCCAGACTCTTCGTGCCGGCCACCTGTTCAAGCAACCGGATCTGGCGCGCACCTTCCGGGCGTTGGTCGAGGGCGGGCCGGACGTCTACTACAAAGGTGACATTGCCGATAAGATCGTCGACTTCTGCCAGAGCAACGGCGGGCTGCTGACGAAGCAGGACCTCGCCGATCTGACGGTCGAGTGGGTCGATCCGATCGACATTCGCTACCGCGACTTCACCGTCACCGGTCCGCCGCCGCCGTCGAGCGCGATGCAGTGGTTGCAGACGCTGAAACTGCTCGAGGGTTTCGACGTGGCCGGAATGGGCCACAGCTCGGTGGACCACCTGCACACGTTGCTCGAAGTCGAGCGGTTGGCAATCGCCGATCGCGTCCACTACAACGTCCGGCCGGGGGCCCCGATTGCCGCGCTCCTCTCCGACGAGTACTGCGCGGAACGTCGTCGCCTGGTGAACCCGGAGCGGGCGAGCCGGATCGTCGGGGCGCGGTATGCCCGGACGATGGAGGTGGGCGTCGTCAAACCGGGCGATCTCGGTCACCGGGAGAGCACGACGCACTTCAACGTCGTCGACGACGAGGGCAACGCCGTCTCCTGCACGCAGAGTCTCGGCGGGTTCGGCTGCGGGGTGGTCGTGCCCGAGACGGGTATCCTCCTCAACGACTTCCTCTACTGGTTCGATCTCGACGCCGACAGCCCGAACGTGGTCGCGCCGCACAAGAAGGTCGAGATGTGCCTGTCCCCCGGTATGATCTGGCGCGACGGGAAGGTGTTCGCGTGCATGGGGACGCCGGGCAGTCACGGAATCATGGAGACGACGCCGCAGTTCATGTCGAATCTGATGGACTTCGGGATGACGATCCAGGCGGCGATCGAGGCGCCGCGGGTGCGGCCGATGGAGGGGAACAAGGTGATCGCCGAGGGGCGGATCGCCGCCGACGTCGTGGCCGGGCTGAACGCGCGGGGCCACCTGGTGGAGATGCAGCCCGACTTCTCGATGGCCTTCGGGGGGGCGCAGGGCATCATGGTCGATCCCGACAACGGCACCTTCTCGGGTGGCGCCGACCCCCGGCGCGATGGGTACGCGATCGGTTGGTAGGTCGGAAGGTCGGCAGGCTGCAGGGAGGGACGCGACGACGTGACGATCGGCAGTATCCGCGACGATTTCCCGATGCTCGCGCATTGGACGCACATGAACTGCGGCGGGATGGCGCCGCTGTCGGTAGAAGTCGGGGCGGAACTGCTCCGGGTTCCCCAAGAGGTGATCGAGTTCGGACCGTCGCGGTTGCTCGCCCATGACGAGGACTTCCTCGGCATCGAGACGGCGCGGGAGAGGGTGGCGAGGTTCATCGGCGCCTCGGCGGACGAGATTGCCTTTACCACGCAGTTCTCCACCGCGATCAACATCGTCGTCGAAGGGATCGACTGGCAACCGGGCGACGAGATCATCGTCACCGATCAGGAGCATCCGGCGCTTCTGATCCCGCTGATGAACGTGGTGCGGCGGCACGGGCTGACAGTGAGCAGGATTCCGGTCGCGCATAGCGCCGATGAGATGCTGACGAGTTATCGCACCCTGCTGACGGACCGGACGCGGTTGGTGGCCGTCAGCCACGTCACGACCGACAGCGGCACGCGCTTGCCGGCGGCGGAGATCACCCGGCTGGCGCACGAGCGAGGAAGTCTGGCGCTGTTCGACGGCGCCCATTCGGTCGGGCAGTTTCCGGTGGATGTGCGGGCACTCGACTGCGACTTCTACGCGATGGTCGGTTACAAGTGGTTATTTGGACCGTACCCTTCAGCCGCACTCTACATCCGCCGGGAGCTGCTCGACCGGATCGAGGTGACCTGGACCGGCAGCAACGCAACGCGAGGCGGCAGCGTCACGATGGGTGTCGAGGACCTGCAGTGGATCCCGAGCGCCCGGCGCTTCGAGTATGGCGGTCGGACCTACTCCTACGATACGGCGATGGCGGCGGGGCTGGCCTACGTCGAGCGGCTAGGTCTCGAGGCGGTCGAACTGCACGCGCGGGAGCTGACCGCCCGGCTGCACGACGGGCTGACGCGCGTGCCTGGCGCACGCGTCCACAGCCCGACTGACCCGTGCCAGGCGACCGGCATCGCGACGGTCTCGCTCGACAATATGGACGGAGTGGCCCTCTGCGCGGCGCTGCGCGAGCGCTGGAAGATCATCACACGGCCGGCGCTACGCGGCACGACGGTGCGGATCTCGCTGGCGGCCTTTATCGAGGAGCGCGACGTCGACGGGCTGCTCGATGCCCTGGCCACGCTCGCCGCCGGCCGTTGACCTGGGCGAGCGGCTAGGAGGATGCGAGCGATGCCGAGTCGCGCCGATGCCCATATGCATCTCTTTCGACCCGGCTTCGCCGCGAGGCTTCCGGAGAGCTGCCGCCGCGTGCAGCCGGACGAGGTGACGCTCTACCAGGTGCTGGCAGATCAGTACGGTGTGCAGCAAGTGCTCGCCGTCGGATACGAGGGGGAGCCGTGGGCAGCCGGGAACAATCGGTACCTGGCAGAGCTGGCGGCCACCCACGCCTGGATCAGGCCGGTCGCGTACGTCGACGATCTTGCCGGGCTGGAGGTGGGCGCGCTCGAGACCTGGCGGCGTGAAGCCTTCGTCGGCACGAGTCTGTACCTGTTCGGGGAGCAGGCTGTTTCCGCGCTGAAGCTGGTGCCGGACGAGATCTGGGCGTGGATGGTGCAGCAGCACTGGCTGGTGAGCGTGAACTCCCGGGGCGAAGACTGGGCGGCCTGGAAGCCGGTCCTGGAGCGCCACCCGGATTTGAACCTGTTGGTGTCGCATCTGGGCCTGCCGCGGGCCGTCGCCGACGCGCCGAGTCCTGCGACGGCCCGGCAGGAGCTAGGGGTGGTTTGTCCGCTGGCGAGATACCCTGTGTCCACGTGAAGCTAAGCGGGTTCTACGCGCTGACGGAGCCGGCGTACGACTACCCGCACCGGGCGGCGTGGCCTTACGTGGAGGTCCTGCTGGAGGAGTTCGGCGCATCGAGGCTGCTGTGGGGTTCGGATTTTGCGCCCAGCCTGGAGTGGGTCAGCTATCCGCAAACGCTTGGCCTGCTTGCCGAGATGCCCTCGCTCGACGAGGAGGACTGTCGACGCATCGAGGGGGAAAACCTGCTGGCACTGCTAGGACGGTAAGCCCGTTCAAGGGTTGTCGGTTCGCGGTGCGAGGTCGGCAAAGTCGACCGTTGGGCGCCAGCCCAGGAGTCGCTCGGTGTGATCGACGTCGAACCAGCGACGGCCCTCCGCGGTCGCCATGATGTGAAACGGCTGAAACCCCTCAAGCGGTGCGGTCAGGGCGAGGCGGCAGGCCTCGGCAAGGTCATAGCGGCAGACCAGTCCAAAGTAGTAGGGTGCGCCGGGATCCAGAGGTTGGCCGTCCCGATGCCGATAGGTGCGGCCGTCGACGACGGACCAGGGCCGCAATGAGGGGATGGTCATCCCGTGCTCCTCGGCGTACTGCTCGGCGATGTTCTCCTGCAGGGATTTGGTCAAGCAGTACAAGCCCTGGAACTTATGGGGCAGGCCGACGTGAATGTAGGTCTCGCGGGAGTAGCCGGTGATAACCGCGCCGCTGCTCATCAGGACGAAACGGTGGATGCCGGCGCGTCGTGCCGCCTCCAGGAGGTTGGCGGTGGCAACGACGGTGCTCTTCATCGGCAGTTCGGGCGTCTCGAAGAGCTCAGCCGCGCCGGCGACCGCGGCCAGATGCACGACGGCCTCGATGTCCTCCACGGCGGCGACCGCCGCGGCATAGCTGACCAAGTCGGCAACGAGGCTTTCGCCGTTGGCCGGTTCCGGCGTCGGCGCGATGTCCACGCAACGCAGCCAGTGCTCGCGGCCGAGCACCTCGACCGCAGCCGTCCCCACGAAGCCGGCCGTCCCGGTTACCAACAGCCGCATTCTGCTTCTCCACATTCCTTGCTGTTACCGGCTTCGCACGCCATCCAGCCCGAGCGCTTCCCAGGCGGGCGCCGACAGGTTTTCGGACGACCACGGGGGATCCCAGGTGTAATCCACGACGACCTGCTCGACGCCCGGGAGGTTGCGCAGGCGCTCACGGATGGGCTCCGCCAGGTAGCCGAACTCCGGCCGTCCGCGGTGGGGCATCGTCAGCAGCACCTGGACCGTGGTGCCGCTTACTCGAACGTCGTAGACGTACCCCATGTCCACGACGTTGGCGTCGATCCGGTAGAGCATGTCGTCCCGGCATTCGCGGAGGGCATCCCAGATGGCCTGCTTGCCAATTGGGCTATCGCCGGCCTCGCCCGGACGCGCGAGTCTGTTGGTTGATGGGCGCGCCGCCCGGGCTCCCACATCCGCACGGTCGCCTGCTTGCGCGTGCAGGGGGTGACGCAGGCACTGCCAGCGCGCTTCGACCGCTGCCGCGCCGTCGTCACGCCCGTACGGGGTGACCAGGTAGGCGTTGCGTTGCTTCAGGACCGCGCCGGCGGGGAAGAACGGATCGTCACGCACCGCCCAGCGGCTCCAGAGCTGGCCGTGCATCTCGTAGTAGAGGACCGGCGTGCCACTGTGATAGAGCGTCCCCGGAAACCCTTCGGCGATGTGCTCCAGGTGCAGCGCGACGAAGGCGTCCCGGTTGTCGCGGTGGAAGAATCCCACGGCCCACAGTCGATCCTGCGCCTCGGGGGGGACGTCCCCTTCGTGGAGTCGACCGTCTTCGTCCATCCAGAGTGCGTCAGTAAACGAATGCCCCGAGAAAACCCATTCGTCATCGCGCAAGTAGTTCAGCGTGAAGTCCTGGACCGCTTCCATCCGCCCGTGTTTCAGGAAGTACGGTGTGTTGGCATAGAAGGTATAGGTGACGTCGACGAGTAGCCGGCTGGGGGTAAAGAGGGGATGGACCGGACCATGGGGAAACCCCCAGCGACGCAGGCGAACGCAGAGGGGTCCGCGGATCACCTCGTAGTTGGGACAGGTCGCCCAATTCGTCACGCGAAACTTCTGGAAGTGGTTCGGCGCGAGGTAGTCGTGCGCCCAATCGATGTTGGGCGGCTCGCCGTGCCCATAGCCACCGGCGTAGAGCTGTAGCGCCTGGCCATGTTTGTAGGTCAGGCGCTCGAGTTGCCCCATCTGCCGCGACAGCGAGGCAGAGTAGTAGCCGTTCTCGACGTCGAGACCGAATCCCTCCCCACGGACTCGGAGGTCGGTGAGATAGGCGGGCATCTCCGCCTCGGGATTGCCGCTGAACAAGAGGTAGACCTCGCGGCCGTGGGGCGGCACCGACGCAAAGAAGACCAGGCGGCCGAAGCGCTCATCGCCGCGGCGCACCTCCTCGTCGACCTGGCTGGGCACCTCTTGCAGGGTGCCCGTTTCCTGGTCGATCCGCGCCACGCGGAGCTCCCGCGCCAGCCGTGTCGTTTGCCCGGCCGGGACGCTAATTAGCACGTCAACCGGCTCGCGCTGCCGCGCCAGTCCTGCCGTCTCCTCGAGCACAAGCACCTGGTACGTCGACCATCCCCGGGCCCACTCGGCCCACGCGGGCGGCAACGAGCCGACATCGTGACTGAGCGCGGCGGGAATGAGCGGCTGACGCGGGTCGGCATACAGCTGGCGCTCGGCGGCGAGGCCATCCTTGATCGAGTCTGCCAGCGCCAGAGCTAAGTCGTAGCGCCGCCCGGCAACCGCCGCGCGGAACAACTCTAGTTTCGTGTCAGTTGAATCACTGCGACTCGCGTAGTCGAGCTCGCCCGCTGGTTCCATCTCTCCTCGCCTCGCCTGAATCAATCTGACGCGCCAGCAGTGGCAGGTTGCGCGCGGGGCTTTGGCGCCGGTGCCGTGGGGTCCCAAACCGTGGGCGCTGACGCTCTTGAGGATGCCGGCATTGATCCCAGCAATCAGCCCCAAGCTGGGCAACGGCCACCTCTGTTCTCTCGGCTCAGCCCTTGAGACCTGAGAAGACGACACCTTTGACGAAGACGCGCTGGGCGGCGAAGAAGATGACGATCATCGGCACGGTCATCGCCAGGGATACCGCCATCAACGTGTTCCAGGGGGTGGAGACCGGGCCGATCGACATCACGGTCGTGAGGTAGGTGATTCCGACCGAGAGAAGCTGCTTCTCCGGATCGGTGATGTAGATGAGAGGGTTGAAGAAATCGTTCCAGTGTCCTTGAAAGGAGAAGACCGCGACCGCGGCGACGACCGGCTTGCAGAGCGGGAGGATCACTTGCGAATAGAGCTGCCAGGTGTTGCAGCCGTCGATGCGCGCCGCGTCGTCGAGATCACGGGGCAGGGTGAGCATGAACTGGCGGACGAGAAAGATGAAAAACGGGCTACCGAACCAAGCCGGGACAATCAGGGGCAGCCACGAGTTGGTCCAGCCCAGTTTGCTGAACATGATAAAGACCGGGACGATCGTTACCTGTGAGGGCAGCATCATCGTCGCCAGGAGAATCCCGAAGCAGACGTTGCGGCCGAACCACTGAAGACGCGCGAACGCGAAGCCGACCATGGTGCTGGTCAAGACCTGCCCGATGACCGCCAGGATCGTGACGATCATGCTGTTGAGAGCGAACCGATGGATGGGGATGTCATCCCGTGTGAACGTCCGGACGTAGTTGCTCCAGGCAACGGGATCGGGCCACAGCCGCGGCGGAAAACGGACCAACTCCGAGTCGGTCTTCAGCGAGGTGCCGATCATCCAGAGGAACGGAATCGCCAACAGGAGCGCGACCGCACCCACGAGCGTATAGGTGGCGACCCGGCCGAGCGCGTGACCTGTCCGAGCACCGGCGCTGATTTGCGTGGTGGCGCGGCGAGCCTCTGCTGCCGATGCGCTCATCGTCAGGCGTCCTTCCGTTCGAGCGGCGATTCGTAGTAGACCCACTGGGACGAAAAGCGATGGACGATGAGTGTCACGATCAGAATGTAGACGAACAACACCCACGCCAGCGCCGACGCGTACCCCATCCGCAAGAATTGGAACGCGTTGTCGTAGAGGTAGAGCATGAGGGTTTCGCTGGCATGGTTGGGACCGCCACCCGTGACGACGAAGAAGATCGTGAACGACTGCAGCGCACCGATGATCCCGATGAGCAGGTTGAAGAGGATCACGGGCGACAGCAGGGGCAGCGTGATATCCCGCAGTTTTCGCCAACCACTCGCGCCATCGATCTGGGCCGCTTCGTAGAGGGTGACCGGGATGTTCTGCAGTCCGGCGAGGTTGATGACCATCGGGACGCCGACGCCCCAGAAGCTCATGATGATGAACGCCGGGATGACCCAGTCCCGACTGGTGAGCCAATTCGGTCCGGCGATTCCCAGTCCGTCCTCCAGCAGATAGTTGACGAAACCAAATTGCCCGTCCAGTAACCATCGCCAGAGCATGCCCATCGCCGCCGCCGGGACGATCGCGGGCAGGTAGTACAGCGTTCGCCAGACCCCGAGCCCCCTGATCCGTTGGTTGAGGAGGAGGGCGAGTACCAGTCCGAACAACAGGTTGACCGGCACGCTGATGAACGAGAAGAGCGTGGTGACCTTGATGCTGTTCCAGACGCGGGGATCGTCCAGGAGGCGGTTGAAGTTGGCGAGTCCGATCCAGCGCGGGGCCTGCATGAGGTCGTACGACGTGAAGCTCAAGTAGACGGACGCCAGCATCGGACCGGCAGTGAAGCCGAGGAACCCGATCAGCCAGGGCGCGGCGAAGAGCCAGCCCGCGACGCTGCGACGGAAGCGGAGCTGTCTCCGCCTCCGTCCGCCCTGCAGACGCAATGAGGGAGCCTGTCTCTGCGCCGAGAGCCCCTGCACGTCGTTAGCTGCCCGCCTTCGCCTGCTCGATCAGGTCGTTGGTCGAGTCTTCGATCTCCTTTAGGCCCTCGGCGAGATCGCGCTCGCCGTACCAGATCTGCTCGTGCAGGATCGAGTTGAGCGGGTCCTGAACTTCGGCCGTCTCCAGGACCGGGCAGTTGGGATAGGGGCGGCCGTAGGCCTGGCTGGCGATGATGGCCTGCCGGTTCTTCGGCGCCTTGGGGTCGTTCAGCCACGAGTCGTACGTGCCCGGGTGTGCGGAGAGCGAACCCCAGCCCTCGGACGAGATCCAGCCCTGAACCTCCGGCCGCGCCATGAACTTCACGAACTCGAAGGACTCTGCCGGGTGCTTGGTGTTCTTGTTGACCACCACCGCCACGGAGTGGCTGACCGCAGATCGCTGTCCGGTAGGCGAGAACGGCGGTTGCGCGATGTTCCACGCGAACGGCAGCCCCTGGTTCTCGTTGAAGCCGTTGTAGACGGCGATCTGCCACTCACCCCACGGATGGATGCCGAGCCTGCCGCTCTGGAAGAGCGCGGCGGAATCCATTCCTTGGCCCTGGATAAAGGGATCGGGCGGCGACGCGACGTTGTGCGTGTACCGCAGGTCGTAGAGATATTTGAGCGCATCGACCGCCGGCTGCTGCGCGATGTTGCACTTCAGCCCGTCGGGACTCAGGTACTCGCCGCCGTTGCCGTAGACGAAGTTGAGCCAAACCACTTGCAGCCCGCCGAGGGAGTGGATGCCGTAGATCCGATCCGGACCGTCGTCGGTGCCCTTGTTGATCGCGGTCGCGTACTCCCGGAGCTTGTCCCAGTTCCATTGGGCCGGGTCGTTCTCGATCTCGGCGAAGGAGGGGAGACCGGCCTGCGTCACGAGGTCCTCGTTGTAGAAAATCGTCGTCGACTCGGCGGTGATCGGAGTGCCGTACAGGATCCCGTTTTGGGAATACGCCTCGACCGTCCACGGTACGAGGGCCTTCAGGTTCTCGGCGTACGTCGCATCGCTCGTCACGAGGTCCTGCAAGGGGAGGAAGGCACCCCGCTGGATCCAGGGGATCCCGCTGGGGGTGTTCATGCAGGTCACGTCGGGCCCACGCCCGGCGGCGAACTCCACCTTCAACTGGTCCATGATGTACTGATTGGGGATGACCACGTCGACGGTAATGTTCGGGAATTCCTGGGTGAAGGCATCGGTGATCTTCTTGAAGACGGGCTCAGACGGCAGATACCAACCGTAGAGCGTGAGTTTCACCTGCGACTGCGCATTGATCATCGGAGCTTGTCGCCGCTGCCGGCCTGGAGTCGACGGCACCGCGGCCGCCGGAGTCTGGGAGAGACCCACCCCTGCCGCCGCCAGGGCGCCAACCGCACTTCCCTTCGCGCCGAGTTCGAGGAGGTCGCGGCGGGTAAATCGCTTCGAGACACGCTCTGCCATCTTCTCCACTCCTTGTCTTGGTTGATACTTTATTTCCTATTTTCGTGAATCTCATGCTACCACGACCTCAGGGGGTGTCAAGCGCCAGCTTTTGGCGACGCCCGGCGACCCTTGGCCGCAGCTGCGACAACGTTTCGTGGGTGGACTCACTGCGGCTC
>JAXDKI010000438.1:0-5060 GCA_034667245.1 Thermomicrobiales bacterium
CATCGCGTTGTGAGCGGTGCAACCACCCAGCGTGCCGGACCGAGGGTAGAAGACGCCGTCGCGCTCGGGGCGGAATTTGCTGTCGCGGCGCTGCCGTTCGTCGTCGGCGTAGTGTCGAACGAAGTACTCCCAGGACAGGTCCTTGTCTTCGGTCGCGTGTCCGTGGAACACCGGGACCTGATAGTTGTAGTTCTCGTGGTCGCCGCCCGCTTCGAGCAGGAGCACCCGCTTGCCGGCCTTGGCCAGGTTCGCTGCCACCGGACCGCCGCCGGCGCCCGAGCCGACAACCACATAGTCGAACGCGCCCGGGTCCACGGATCCCGTGATCACCGCTGAGTTCCTCCGACAGCTTGGGCTAGCGCGCGTCTACACGTCCGTCCCTACGAATCGCCAGGCCCTACCCCTTACTCGGACGCGCCACGATGGCCAGAACCGTATTGACCGTCGAGATCAGAACCGTCATGGCGGACACACGTGGTGGGAGTTGCCCCCTAACTCCGCCCATCGCCGCCGCGACAACATCGGAGGCGTGGATGACGACCGCAGACCGGAGGGCATCTGCACGCACCGCCTCGTCGCGCCTCAGCAGGTCGGCACCGAGCAGGATGGTGCGGACACCGAACAGCCGAAACGCGTACAGCGCGGCAGGGTTGGCATCCGGGTCGGCTCCCAGCCGCCGGGTCAAAGCGGCGGGCGCAAACAGTGCGGCGGCGCCGTTGAACAATCTGATCGCCGCCAGGGCGATGCGCGCCGCCTCCCGCGCGCGTGACGGTCGGTGGGGCATGCCGGTCCTCCTCGTCGTTGGTCGGATGGGTCAGGCGGCCGTCCGCGTCCACGGCGCGAACGCGTTCTCGACGTTGCGGAGGGACGGCGCCAGAGCCGGGAAGTGCCGCAGCAAAACGCTGGTCATCGAGTTGTTCTCGATCCAGTCCAGTCCCACCTGGGTATAGACCTGAGGGGTGAAGTCGATCGTGAAGAACCGGTCGCTGTTCAGCCGCCGCGACGCCATCAGGATGAAGATCCGGAAGGCCGTGTCGCTGAACCCGAATCCCTTAGGACGGGGCTCGGCGAACATGCCGACCATCAGATCGACCCGGTCGATGTCGCCGTCGTAGACCTGCCGCAGCTCCTCCGTCCAGACCGGGTTGTCGATTAGCTCTTCGAAGCTCTTGACGGGCCTGCGCTGGATCAGCGTGCGAAACTCGTTGTACCGAGGCACCCCGAGCTCCCGCATCCGCAAAATGTCCGTGGCCGCCAGATCGACGAGGATCTTGTCGGGCCGCTCGAATGTTTGGAGGGCGCGTGGGAAGTTGTGCAGCTGGACCGCGCCCGGATGGGCGATCCCGAAGGAATAGAAGAGGTCGGCCATCGGGACCTGTCCGAGCACCTCCAGCGCATTCGGCCCCGCCAACTCGGGGAATGTCCGCTCCTGAATCGACGTGTCGTCCGTCGCCGACCGGAAGGTGAAGTCGTCCGGGATGAGCGGGTGCATGCGATAGACGGCGACGAACTCTTCGGTCAAAGAGTAGGGAACGCCAAAGTGGTCCGTCTCCGAGCCGGGGATCCCGCTGAAAACCTCGCTACCGCTGAGCCGGCCAAATGCCTTGGCGAGCCGTTCGCCCTGAAGTCCGAACCAATTGGCGCGAAGAGCGATCCGCGTGGTGGGATGGCTGATGATGGCGGGGGTCCACTCCACCGTGTGGATCTTCGCCAGGAGCGCCGTGTTGACGAGGCGGGCATGATCGAACAGCTCGTCGTCCGACCAAGATGGATACTCCGCGCGGAACCGGTCGCAGATCGCGTTGTGCTCTCGGGTGAAGAGCGTCTGCATCATCGCCAGACCGACCCAGAAACCCGGCACCTTAGCCGGGTGCTCTGGAGAAGAGAAGGGGACGGTGACGGGGAATCCGTCGGCGTCGACGCGAAGCTTGCCGTGCTCTCCCGAGCGCACAATCGCCTGGTGCGCCGCGTTGCTCCCGTAGATCTGCGAGCCGTCCCACCAGTGGGTCTCGTGGTTGATATAGGTCGGCGGCCCGCCGTCGTTACCGGGGGGACGGGTCGGGTCCGGCGGCGTGCGCAGGATCCGCATCGGCCGCACCGGCCAGGGATCGTCCTGTTGGAGCGGCAGCTCAAAGGGAGATTCCTTGGGACTCTTCCCATGGCTGATCCAGTCGCGGACCATAAATTGGATCCAGGACGCGACCAGGAGATTGATCGTCGTCGCGGGCTCGAAGGTCTCCCGCGTCATCAGGGTGCGACTTATGGTGCGGGGATTTGGCTCGAGCAGGTCCGATCCGGGGTAGGCATGGTCCAGCGGCACGTTTCGCCCGAACCGGGTGCCGGCGCTGCCCATCGCCGGCTGCGACAGATCGTTGTCGGTGCCGTCGGGCGAGCGTGCGGTCAGATAGCGGGTGCTGACCTGTCCCGCTGCAGTTTGGGACGGAGCGATGGTCGGCAAGTGCGACGTGTCGTAGAGGTTCTTTTCCCGCATCTTGATGCGTAGGCCGACCAGTGTTGCCAACCCAAACGGCACCGGCAGCCGATGCCACCCGACGGTCTGGTCGATCGCAACGGCCGCCTTGGCGGAGACCGATCGCAACGGCAGCCTGCGCCAAATGGAGGTGAGGAGACGCCACCGGCTCAGCGCCACCACCGCCACGATCCCGACCAGGGGCAATGTCGCGCGGCGTTTCTTACCTGACGATCTAGACATTTCCCGTTCCCTCTCGCGGTGATAGCCATCCCGATCCGCCGCGCTGGTGTCAAAAGGCGCGGACCCGTTCTGACACGTGAGCGATCCGGCGTCAGTGATGCACGTGGGCAGCCCCGTAGTGCGGGTTGATCGCTGCCGCCTCGTGCATCAACCGGTCGCCTTCGTTGGGTTGTCCGGCCGCCGTGTGGATCATCGCCGCCTGGGAGAGGAGTTGCGCATCTCTGACCCCGGACGAAAGTGCGACACGGATCGCGTCGAGTGACTCGATGAATTGGCCGGCGCGGTACAACGCCCACGCAAGCGCCGCCTGCGTCGAAGCGTTCCGGCGCAAATCCAGGTCCTTGCGTGCCCATATCACCGCCTCAGCGCCGTCAAGTTCCACGTCGGCGTAGTAATCGACGAGGTGGTGTAGGTAGTGAACGTCGCCGGACAGCACCGACTCCAGGTAGCCGGCCAGTGCCTGCGCGTGCCACGTTCGCGCCAGGTCGGGTTGGTCCATCGACGCATAGAGATCACCGACCGCCTGCGCGATCTCCGGTCTGGGCACCCGGGCAACGATGCCCTCGTAGAGCGCGACCGCTTCCTCGAATCTCCCCTCCGCGCGGAGTAAGTCGGCGATGTGCTGGTCGATCAGCCAATACCCCGAGTACGCCTCGCCGGCCCGCGCGTAGTGCCCCCACGCACCGTCATACCTGCCGTTGCTCAGATCGAGGAGTCCCCGCTGCAGCTTGACCCAGGCATAGGCCCGCATCTCCTTGGCCGTGATCTCGTCCTCGGCATCGAGATACAACTGCTCGGCGCCGTCGACGTCACCCAGCGTGGCCTTGAGATGCGCCAGGCGCGCGAGGTTGTCCCAGGTTCGACTCCGTGCGATGACGGCTTCGTAGCCCGCTTCAGCTTCGTCGTACCTGCCTTCCTGCAGATCGAGATCCGCCCACAACGCACTCCCGAGCGGGGACCCGGCCAGACCGGGCGCCAGCTCGAGGTCCCGCCGAGTCTCGGCCAACCGATGAAACTTGAAATCGAGATTGGCCTTGAGCAGGCAGAGGTCCGGCCAGGGGCCGAGGCGTCGAATCGCCTCGTCGATCACGATTTCCGCGGTCGCGGACTCGTCCAGTCTGCCGGTGAGCGAGGCGCGCCGCGAGAGGCGGTAGGCGAGTTCCGTCGCCTTCCCGACATCGTCAGGGATCGGGATCGAACCGCTCACACTCTCGGGGATGCCCGAATCGATTCGTGCGAGCTCCATCTCGTAGTCGGTCGGCGTCGTCATCGCTGCAGGCCTCTCTCCCTACCAGGGGTCTGCCAGATAGGGAAAGTGATCCAGGAAGTCTTTGTCGTTCTTCAGCGGATTCGGCGGCGTCTTTGGCTCGATCGGCGCCTGGTCCCACAACGACTGATCGCTCAGCGTTTCGATGTGGTAGGGCTTGCCGTTGAACTCCGCGCTCATGTCGAGAAACACCGAGAGGAACCGGGTTGCGACCTGGTCTTCCGGCCGCCGCCCGAACGGCCAGGTGCCCGTGGTGTCCATGTCGATGGCACAGACGTTCGGGACAAAGATCTCGAATGGCCGCCTCAGCGGGATGTCTAGCCCACACCTGTTCCAGGTATCGTCCGGCATGTTCAACGGCTGGAACAGCAGCTTCTTGACGCGGGGGAACGCCTCGATTGGCGTCAGGTACGTCTTGTGGACCGAGACCGGCGAGTTGTCGTGGTCGAACGACGTCTGGAGCCCCAAGGCGCTTATCGACGGCCCGAAGCCCCAGCCGAGATGGCCGAGTCGCTTGAGGAAGTGGGGCGCCAGCCAGAAGTTGCTGGCGCCGACCTGCCGGTTGTCCTCGCGCTCGCTCAACCCCGCATCCGCGAACGGCTGGCCGACCGTGTCCACGAGCTTGTACTTCTTCAGCTCGTCGTCGAGCGTGATCGCATCGATCAGCGACCACGGATGCTCGAGCCAGAACGGGTGATCCGGGATCGTTTCGACCTTCGCCGCGGCCTTCAGCACCCAGCTCTCACCCCAGGCGCTGACGATCCGGTCGTCCTTTGGTGATTTGGTGATGAAGCCGAGCGGGATCTCCAGGATGATCGCGTTGACGTTCTGACCTGCCTGCGCGTCTTCTCCGCTGTAGACGAAGCGAAAATTGCCGTGCTCGTCCTTCCGGAACTTGTCCCCCTGCCAGGTGAGCGGTCCCGGTGGCAACGCTTTCTTCTCGCCCCGTCCCAGATTCGGGTACTGGGGATCGAAATTGAAGAGGTCATTCCCCTCGAGTTCGAGCAACGTCTTCGGGATCTTCAGCTCCCGCGCCTCGGTCATCGTCTGGGGAACGTGATAGAACTGCGGGGCATAGTT
>JAXDKI010000439.1:0-5058 GCA_034667245.1 Thermomicrobiales bacterium
TCTTCTTCGGCGTCTACCCGAAGCCGATCTTCGACATCGTCCAACCGACTTTCGAGCGGATCATCGAACCGTTCCTGCGTGCCCAGGGCATGTAGGGCCGGAGCCGAGGAGTGCCGCCGAAGAGCGGGAGTTGAAAGGGCAGCTGCGGAGAGCTGGTTTCGAGGAGCGACCGGCAAAAGGGACCCACGTCCACTTCGAGCATGCTTTACTTCCGACGGTCAAGTTCTCATTCGCCGGGCGCGACGGAGATGACGCCAAGGACTATCAGGTCAAGAAGGTGCGGGCAACTACTTGACTTACTCGACGACGCGCGGAGACGAGGACCATGACCCAGCAATTCGAGTATCCGCCGTACTCAATGATTCTAGAGTGGGATCCGAGCGATCGGATTGTCGTGAGCGTTCCGGAGTTGCCAGGCTGCGTTACACACGGCGCCACCCACGAGGAAGCCGTGAAGCAGGGTCGGGACGCGATTGAGGGTTGGGTAGACGTGGCCCGTACCGATGGGGATCCTTTGCCCGAGCCGCATTCCTACGCAAATGCACGGGCTGTCGTGACGGCATGACTGGCATGGTGACGAACGTGGGTCCGAAGGGAGCACGCTGAGTGGACCTCATCAACCTGAATATGGAAACCCCCGACTGGGGCCTCGTTGTGCCCCAGTTGATCGTCTTTGGGCTCGCGATCGTGCTCCTCTTCGCCGATGCGTTCCTACCCAAGTCCTTGCATTACACCTGGCTCACCGGGATCTCGCTCGTGGGCTACGCCGGATCCATGGTTGCGCTCTATTGGCAACACGACGAGAATCGCTCGACCTTTCAGGGGATGTTCCGGGCGGACGGGCTCACCGTCTTCCTCTCGATCATCATCCTCTCCGCAGCAATTCTCTCAGTCATGGTCTCGGCGAGCTATGTCGAACATCTCGAAGGCCGGATGCCGATCGGCGAGTTCTACGTGCTGCTCGCCTTCTCGGTCCTCGGGGCGCTCCTCGTCTCCGCGGCCGGCGATCTCGTCATGATCTTCGTCGCGATCGAACTCTCCTCGCTTGCAACATACGTCTTGACCGCCTTCGCAAAACGCCGGACTACCTCGGTCGAAGGTGCGCTGAAATACTTCCTCCTCGGCATCTTCGCCAGCGCGATCCTGATTTATGGCATGACCTGGACTTACGGTCTGACTGGCTCGACCAACCTCGACGAGATCGCCCGGAGTATCCAGGGCTCCATCGCGGGCGAGGGACGACTCGAGCCATCGCTCCTCCTCGCCCTGCTTCTGCTGACCGTCGGACTCGGCTTCAAGATCGCCGCCGTTCCCTTCCACATGTGGACGCCGGACGCCTACGACGGTGCGCCAACGCCGGTGACCGCCTTCATGTCGGTCGCGCCCAAGGCGGCCGGGTTTGCCGCGCTCGTGCGGATCATGGTCCAGGGCCTGGGTCCGATGAGCGACGATTGGATCAACCTGATCGCGGCACTGGCGATCCTGACGATGGTGTTCGGCAACATCGTCGCCATCGCCCAGCGCAACGTCAAGCGGATGCTCGCCTACTCCTCGATCGCCCACACCGGCTACATGCTGGTAGGCTTGGCGGCCTACCAGACGATGGGCGGCTTCAGCACAACCGAGCAGGCGGGACTGACGTCCGACCGGGGCGTCTCCGCACTCCTCTACTACATCCTTGCCTACACCTTCATGAACATCGGCGCCTTCGCCGTCGTCACCTGGCTGCAGCATCGCGGCCGAGGGATGACGCTCGACGACTTCGCCGGTCTCGCCGGGACGAATCCGCTCGCCGCCGCCGCGATGACCGTCTTCTTGGTCTCCCTGATGGGAGTACCCCCCTTGCTCGGGTTCTATGCCAAGTACTACGTGATCCTGGCGGCCATCGACGCCGACCTTCTCTGGCTGGCGCTCGCGGTCGTGATCATGTCGGCGGTTAGCGCGTACTACTACCTGCGCATCGTGGCCGTGATGTACTTCACCCCGTCCGAGAAGAAACTGCGGTCCGTTTCGACCCCGCTGCTCAACGTCGGCATCGCCGGCATGGTGGTTGCCAACCTCGCCCTCGGGCTCTTCTCCTCGCGACTCGTCGACCTCGCCGACCAGTGGTCCGGCGCCTTGACCGTCGCCTCGAGGATTACCGGCGGAGGGTGATGCAGACGGAAAGACGGAAAGACGGAAAGACGGATAAGTCGGAAAAGACGGGCATGCTACTGGCTGCCTCGTCAGTCAAAGACGCGGTCTCAGCCCGAACCCATCTTCCAAGTCCACGATGCCACTTCTTCTCTCCGTCTGTCCGTCTTTCCGTCTTTCCGTCTCGTCGATGATCCGCGGCGAGCTCGTCAACCTCCGAGCCGTTGAACGCGCGGACGCCCCCGTCATCTATTGCTGGTTCAACGACGCGGACTTGATGCGCTACTGGGGAATCCCTGACTCCACCGTGTCGTCCAACGAGATCCAACGACGGATCGAAGGCTGGCTCGACGAGGAGACGCGCCTTGGACGACCAGCCTGCCTGCTCGTCGAATCCCTCGAAGGTGAGACGGTCGGCCTCGTCGTTCTGAGCGAATATCGCCCCGACCACCGTTCGGTCGCGTTGTCGTTGCTGATCGGTGAACGGGCACGCTGGGGTCAGGGCATCGGCGGCGACGTGCTCCGCACCGTTGTCGATACCTGTTTTGCCTCGTGGAATCTCCACCGCGTCTGGCTGCGAACCGAAGCCTTCAATGAGCGGGCGCAACGCCTCTACCGTCGCCACGGCTTCGTTCAGGAGGCGAGATTACGCGACGCGACCTACCTTGACGGCGCCTACCACGACGTGCTCGTCTTCGGCCTCCTGGCACCTGACGACGCCGAGGTACCCGAGCCGGGGCAAACCACGATGGGCGAGGCGTGATGGCCGGCAGTAGGACCGCTCAAGATCCGCGCGAGCTCTTCGATGTCGTGCGCGCCGACGGCTCGCCGACAGGAATAACGAAGGCACGGGCCGACGTTCACCGAGACGGCGATTGGCACCGATCGGTCCACGTCTGGGTCGCCGGTCGTGGCGAAGGCGGGGAACCATTTCTCGTCTTCCAGCGACGCAGCCCAAACAAGGACACCTGGCCCGGTCGCCTGGACGCGACGGTAGGCGGCCACTACCGCGCCGGGGAAACTCTGCAAGAGACGCTCCGGGAAACCGAGGAAGAGATCGGCATTGCTGTCTCGCTCGACCAGCTTCGCCCACTCGGTGTTCGCGTCTGCGCAAACGAGAGCCAAACCGGTATCCTGGATCGCGAGCTACAGGCCGTTTTCCTACTGCGGAGCGATCGTCCCCTCACCGCCTACCGGCCCGACCCCGTCGAGCTCGCGGCACTTGTCAGAGTCCCACTGGCCGGCATCCTTGCCTTATTCTCTGACGACGCACAAACCATCAACGCCGACGCACTCCTTCCCGGAGCTGCCGCCTTGACCTCGGTCACGATCGGCCCGGACGACTTCATTCCCAACATCGATCGCTATTTCTACCGGGTCGCGATTGCCGCCGATCTCATTCTCCGCGGTGTCCGACACGCCGCGGTCTGAGTCTCTCACGGCACTCACCCGGTCTCCCGTTAGCTCCGGCCCTTCGGAGCACCACCCACGCTCGCAGGGCCATCAGCTGTTCCCGGATCTGACCGCGCACGGATTCGTCGGTTAGGTTGCCGCCGTCGTCAAACTTCTCGGCCGCGTATGGGACGAAGATCTCCGGCTTGTTCACGCCATAGATGTTGCCAAGAGATCGTGGAGGCGACGGTGCTCCATTCGATAAAGGTCGGTGCGTCGATCTTTGACTTGCACTACCGTGGCCAGAGGTTCTAGGACGACAGGCGGGGCGGGAGGGGACTGGGTAGGCGGCGCCGGGTTGGTTTTCCCCTGTCATGGTCACCGCGGCGATGCTGCCGTGTTTCGACGGCATCGCTTTCAGGAACCGGGGCCGTCGCCCCGTCCCCTCCCGCGTCGTCGACAGAAACGAGCCCGCGGCGGTCAGCGGGGGCTAGTACGGCCGTCCGGTCCGGTTCGGGCCGTCGCCGCCGTCGCAGGCGAAGTGGACGGGCAGCCAGTTGCTCCAGACCGCCGTCTGCTCGTCGAGGGCCCGCATCATCGCCGCCGCCCCGCAGAGGCCGGCGAACGCCTGGCGCAGGTCGCCGCCAGGAATCGTCACCATCTCTCCTGGGTGGATGCCCGCGCGCGGCGGATACCGCATGGTACTGGTGGTGAGGCTGGCGGTGACCCAGCGGGTCTCGAAGAGCTTGGTGCCCATCTGATCGTAGACGGCCAAGTAGACCCGGCCGCCGGCGGTGAAGCCCGCGCCGGTGACGGTGAACAGGGCCGGCGTCTGGGTCGTGGCCGAGACGTCGACCAGGCTGGGGACGGGGGCGGCCGCGGCACGACCTCCCGTGGCGCCGCCCAGGGCCAGGAGGCCGAGGAGGACGAGGACGCCGATGAGATGGATTCGGCGGCGGAGGGAACGGATCAGGGAACGGATCATGGGGGACTCCTTGGCCCGACACCCGACGCCGTACCCGAGGCGGGCAGGCGGGCAGGGCGCGGGAGGGGGGTGAGGGAACCCGAGGAGGGGCCCGTGGCGCAGGGGATGGAAGGGGGCAAGCCGGGCCACGCGCGGTCAGTTACCGGATACCACCCAGCGTACCCCTCGTGGCTCCACAGTCAAGCCGTCCGAACGGTTGATATTGACAGCAATGCATTTTCTCGACGCAGAGGAGACTTCGCGGCGCTGGCCCTGTCACCGTGCGGGAGTGGTGGAGGTACACCTCGGCAGAGCATGGTTGACCACGACGGGTGGCGTCGGTGGCGGACGCCTGGCTTGGCTCAGCAGCCGCGACGATGGCGGACGCAGTCTGATCCGGAAAGCAGCCGGCATCGAGTTCCCCGGGTGGGATCCGACAGTCAGCCACCTGATCGCCGAGGTCGAGCTGGCCGAGGAGCCGGCATGGGGCCTACGCCGCGACGCGCTCGGGATCCATTCCTTGAGCAGCATGGGGGAAGGGGGTCCGGTGAGACGCTGCGACATTCTTT
>JAXDKI010000440.1:0-7888 GCA_034667245.1 Thermomicrobiales bacterium
ACATGCTCGACCGCTTCAAGCGCCACCCCGCCATCGCCCCCCTGGTCGCGGGAGGCGAGACGATCGAGTACTCGGCCCACCTCATCCCGGAGGGCGGCATCGACCGGCTCCCTCAGATCTTTGCCGACGGCGTGGTCGTCGTCGGCGATGCGGCCGGGCTCGGCACCCCGCTCACTCGCGAGGGCGCCACCCGCGCTCTGATCTCCGGTCGCCTCGCCGCCCCGGCGATCGTCGAAGCGAAGCAGCGCAACGACTTCTCGATCGCCACACTCTCACGCTACCAGGAGCTGCTCGACGACAGCATCGTCATCAAAGACCTCCGCAAGATCCGGCGCGTGACCCCCTTTGCCCACGCCCGGCCCCACCTGCTCCGCGACTACCCGCAACTCGCGTCCGAGATCGCCCGTGAATACCTCACCGTGGACGGCACGGCGAAGAAGGACAAGCAAGTCAAAATCGCCGGAATGATCCGCCGGCTGCCGAAGAAGCGGCTTCTGGGGGATGCGGTCGGCGCACTGAGGTCGTTGACCTGATTCCTCGTACCCATCCGAGTCGGGGCGAAACCAGAATCGTAAGGGTGCACGGCGGTGCGCCCGGCTGAAGGGCACGAACGCCGCCTTCCTGAGCCGGGCGCACCGGGTGCCCTCTGGGCGTTGCGCCGCTACACGATGACCGATGCGGGGATCGCGTTACTTCGTTGTTGTTGCTCCTACTGCCGGCACACCGGCACCGCTGACCACGGCGTTGAACTCGGCCACGCCCTTGTCCAGCACGGTGGCTAGCTTGGCGAGTTGCTCATCCACTTGGCGGGCGAGGGTCTCATAGAGCTCGCCGGCTTGCTTTGTCGGCGCGGCGTCGGCGTTGCCGACCATCCCGGCGAGGGCTGCCAGCTTCGCGTTGAGCTTGGCGGGGTAGTTCAGGTTGTCCTGGTCGCTTTTGATCTTCATCTGGAGCAGCTCGCCCTCGATCGCGTCGAGCTGTTCTGAGAGCGCCTTCGCGGCCGTCGTCACCTTCTCCTCGGCGTCGGTTTCCTTGACCCGGCGCGCCCACTCGATCGCCTGGGTCCGCGCGGCCCGGATTTGGTTGACCGCCCTATTCATTTCGTCGTGCTTCTGGTTGATTCGGCTGATGAGGTCGAACTGCGCCCGGAACTCCTCGTCCATCGTCGACTGGCGGGGATCCTTAACGATCCGGAACGACGCGGTCTGCGTCTGACCGTTCGCCTCGAGGCGAACCTGGTAGCACCCCGGCACGACCTTGGGACCGGTCCGGCCCGGTTGATCTCCGCCCTTGGTCGCGATCTTCGTCGCCGGGGTCAGGCGCATGTCCCAGACGAAGCGGTTAAGCCCCTTCTTCGCCGGCACATAGGGGTCCTCGTCCTTCTCCTCCTGACCCTCGGCCTTCGGCGGGAACTCGTCTTCTTTCTTCTCGTCGTCCTCGGGTTTCTTGCTCTTGACCGTCCGCAACTCATTGCCAGCATCGTCGAGGAAGGTCAACGAGACGTCGCCAGGTGCGTCGTCCGGCAGCGTGTAGTGGACGATTACCCCGTCCGGAGGGTTCTCTCCGGCGTCGAGCCACTTAACCTTGATCTCGCCGTCTGGCATCTTCTTGTAGTCGTAGGCAGGAACCTGGGTCGCGGCGAACGCGTAGTTCAGCCCCGTCACCGGTGCATGACCGAAGGTGAACATCGATCCGTACCGGATGGTTTCGCGCGGCGTGAAGAGGTGGGTGGCGTCTGGCGCTGGAGCGGCATCGGCCAGCTGGCGGAAGAGCGTCATGTCGTCGAAGATCCAGAACGACCGCCCGTGCGTCCCGATCACCAGGTCGTTCTTGTGGATCAGGAGATCGTGGACCGGTACGACCGGGAAGTTGCCGCCCAGCCGCTGCCAGTTCACGCCGTCATCGTACGAGACGTAGATCCCGGTCTCGGTTCCGGCAAAGAGGAGACCACGTCGTTCCGGGTCCTCGCGGATCACCCGCGCGAAGTCGTCCTCAGGGATCCCGCCGGTGATCTTCGTCCACGTCTTTCCGTAGTCGGCCGTCTTGTAGAGGTAAGGGTGGAAGTCGTCGTGCTTGTAGCGATTGGCCGCCAGATAGGCGACCGCCGGATCGTGTGGCGACGCCTCGACGATGCTCATCAGCGTCCAGTCCGGAAGATCGGCGGGTGTGACCTCGGTCCAGGTCTTGCCGGTGTCCTGCGAGACGTGGAGCTTGCCGTCGTCGGTGCCGGCCCAGAGCACGCCCTGCTGCTTAGGCGATTCTGCCAGCGTGAAAACCGTTCCGTAGACCTCTGCCCCGGTGTTGTCCTTTGTGATCGGACCGCCGGACGACCCGAGTGTCTCGGGATCGTTGAAGGTCAAGTCCGGCGAGACCGCCTCCCAGCTCGATCCCTCGTCATTGGAGCGGAAGACGTGGTTGCCGCCGCAGTAGACGGTGTTCGGGTCGTGGGGTGAGATGATGATCGGGTAGGTCCACTGGAACCGGTATTTGTACGACTCCGCCCCCGAGCCCGAGTACTCCTCGGGCCAGACCGAGACGTTCCGCGCCTGCCCCGTGCTGTGGTCGTAGCGCGTCATGTATCCCTGATACTCTCCGGCGAAGACGATGTTCGGGTTATCCGGATGGGTCGCGATGTACCCGGCCTCGCCGCCGCCGATCTCGTGCCACTCGGTGCGGGTGATAACGCCGTGGTTGGAGCGACTCGGGACCGTGATCGAGGTGTTGTCCTGCTGTGACCCGTAGACGCGGTATGGCAGCCGGCTGTCGACGGTGACGTGGTACATCTCGGAGGTCGGCTGACTGTATTGCGACGACCAGCCGATCCCGCCGTTGTAGGTGACGGTGCCGCCGCCGTCGTTGGCCAGGATCATCCGGCGCGGATTTGCGGGATCGATCCAGAGGTCGTGGTTGTCGCCGTGCGGCGCGGGCACACTGTTGAACGTCTTGCCGCCGTCGACGCTGCGGAACATCTCGACGTTGAGCACCCAGACGGTTTCGGCGTCGAGGGGATCGGCGTAGATGTGGGAGTAGTACCAGGCCCGCTGCCGGAGCCTGCGATCGTCGTTCACCTTCTCCCAGGTCTCGCCGCCGTCGTCGGATCGGAACACGCCGCCGTTCTCGTTCTCGACGATCGCCCAAACGCGACCGGTCTTCGCGGGCGAAACGGCGACGCCGATCTTGCCCTTGAGCCCCTTCGGCATCCCCGGTTTGTCGGTCAGGTCGGTCCAGGTCGTGCCGCCGTCGGTCGAGCGGAATAGCCCGCTGCCCTCTCCGCCGCTCGTCAGGGAATAGGGACCGCGGTGCGCCTCCCAGAAGGAGGCGTAGATGATCCGCGGATTCTTCGGGTCGAGCGAGAGATCGTTCGCGCCCGCCTTGTCACCGCGCGAGAGGACGAGCTCCCACGTCTCGCCGCCGTCTTTCGAGCGATAGAGCCCGCGCTCCGGATTTGGACCGTGGGCGTGTCCAAAGGCGGCGACGTAGACGCGATCTGGATCGCGCGGGTCGATCCGCACCTTGCCGATGTTCCGCGTCGCCGCCAGCCCGAGGTGACTCCAGCTGCGACCGCCGTCCGTCGATTTGTAGACGCCGTCGCCGTGCGAGACGTTGCCGCGGATCGTCGTCTCGCCCATCCCGACGTAGATCACATTCGGATCGGAGTGCGAGACGGCCAGCGCGCCGACCGAGGCCCGCTTGAAGAAGCCGTCAGAGACGTTGCGCCAGTACTGACCGCCGTCCTCCGTCTTCCAGATTCCGCCACCCGTTGTCCCGATGTAGAAGACCGCCGGATCGTTCGGGTCTCCGGCCCCGGCGACACTTCTCCCACCCCGAAACGGACCGATCAATCGCCATTGCAACTTGTTCAACAAGGCTCCAGACTCCATCGGCAGTGACCCTCCGAGCCCACACGGTGATGAACCGGTACCCCAGTTCCGCAAACTGATGCCGGCGATTATAGGTGGGAACGCGCGAGGACACGCTCGGTCCCAGTTCGCAAGCGATGCGCCCGAAGTCCCATCGATCCGTCTTGACGGGCCGGCCCAGCGTGTCCGAACATGCTTTCACCCGCTCGCCCCTGACCGTGGAGGCCATGTTGGATCGCGACGAATTGCTCTCACCGTTGGTGCTCACGCCGGGACCGATCGCCGTTTCGCCGACGGACATCGCTCAGTTCGTTCGCCTCGACCAATGCCGCCGTTTCCTGAGGCTACGCCTCACTGAGCTGCGGGCGGGCAGTACATTTCTTCGCAGTTCCGGGGTTGCGCCGCAAGAGGCACCACCTCTCCTCGCCCAGTCCGGCGTCGATTTCGAGGCAGGCGTGGTACAGGAGATCCGGGCATGGCTGCCGGTTGAGGCTTTCGATGCCGCAACTCGGCGAGCGGAGGGACGGGCCGACGACAACGCCTTGGTCATCGAGGCGGCGGCGGCATTGCTGCCCGGCGCGACCCTCTGTCTTCTCCAACCACGGCTACGCGTCGATCTCGACGGCTGGCTCGTCACCGGCGATGTCGACATCTTGCGGCTGAATCGCGGGGAAGACGGTCAACTCTCCGCATTCATCGCCGACGTCAAGAGCTCGGCCAGCTCCAAGGTGGAGCACCGGCTCCAGGTCGCCTTCTACCACGAGTTGCTGCGAACGCTCTTCGAAGATCGCGGCCACGACCCCGTGCCGATCGAACTCGGCATCCTCTACCAGGGCGAGACCGAGGAATCTCGCGGAGAGCCGGACCACCTGGCTGAGGAGCGCGAACATCAACGCGCTGCCGCCGTACAGCGACTCGGCGTCTCCAGCGGCTACCTGGAATGCGTGCCGGATGCCGAGAACTACGTCGCCGCCGTCAGCGACCTCGTGACCGGCCCACGTTCCGCGGCGCGGCAGACCGCAGCGGCCGACTTCACCGAGATCCCGTTTCATCTGACCTACAAATGCGACTGGTGCCGTTACAACGCGTTCTGCACTCGCTGGAGCGCGGAGCAGGACGACCTCTCGCTCATCCCACACCTGACGGACGGTGAGAAACGGGCGCTGATCCGGGGCCAGATCGCAACCACTCGCGATCTCGCATCCCTCAAGGTGTTTCCCAGCGAAGTGGCAACACCGAACGCGCCGGCAAAGGAGACGTCTTTAGACCTCGTTCCCGCTCCTGGGCGGGAAGCGCTGGTCACGAAACTCGCTGCCACCTGGCCGGTCGGACCCCGACTCGACGAGCTCGTCCACCGGGCGCGTCGCTACCGCCGGTTCAAGGGCGACGACGTCCGGGCACTCTCGACCATCCCGCACAAGGGCCACGGCAGTCTGCCCTACTGCGACGCGACCCACAACCCGAACCTGGTCCGCGTCTACCTCGACGCCCAACACAACTACCTGACCGATCGCATCTATCTCCTCGGCGCCCTCGTTGTCGCTTCGGAGGGTGGCGTAGAGGTCTCGCATCGACGTCGGAGCATCGTCCACCTGACGGACGGCCCGGCCGATGCGACGTCCGAAGAGGCGCTCTTCCTCGGCTGGATCGACGAGACGGTCCGCGCGATCGTCGAGCTGGCCGCACCGGACGCGGACGGCGCCGCCCGTGCCCCAATCCATCTGATTTTCTTCAACCGCTTCGACCAGCGCCTCTTCCTCGAGGGACTCGGTCGGCATGCGACCGGCATTCTCGGCGCCACGCCGCTCTACGACTTCGTCACCCAGCTCGCCGCCTTCGACTCCCCGATCGCAACCTTCCTCGTCGACGAGATCCGCGAGTTGAAGAACTACCCGATGGTCTGCCAGTCGCTCCAGGCGGTGGCGCGCTACCTCAAGTTCGACTGGAACAGCCCAGCGCCCTTCGCCGAACTCTTCCACGCCCGCCTTTTCGACCACGTCGGCAAGTTCGCCGATGACGAGCGACCGGATCAAGACGCCTCGCCCTGGTACACCGCCCGCTCGCGCTTCAACAGCCAGATCCCACTCGAATACGCCTACGCCGCCTGGAACGAGCTCGCCCTGCCGAAGGATGGGTCGGCCGACGATTTCCGCGCCTACCGCAAGGTGTCAGCGGATACCCTTCGCGCATTCCAGACCCGGCGCCTGGAGGCGATGGAGTGGATCTCTAAGGACTTCGCCGGCAACCACCTGACCGAAAAGCGTCCGTTCGATCTTCCCGATCTCGCCTCGTTCGAGGACAAGGGGCGCTCCTTCGCGCACGCGCTCGACGAGTTCGTCGTCATCGAACGCCACGTCGATCTTAGCCAGTGGAAGACGGCGCGCCACCTGCCGCCGGAGCGACGCCTCCTCGCCGGCGAAACGCTGATCGTCCGCTACGACGAAGCTGACCAGGACCCCGACGTCCGCCTTCGGAATCGCGAGAACCTTCGATTGCAGCAACTGCGAGACGAGTATGAACGTGCCGCCAGGGCCGCCAATCCAGAGGCGGACCGGGCGGAGCTCACCAAGGAGCAGAAGGCGGCCTGCAAATGGTCTCAGGACGGACTGGTGTTCCGCCTGCGGCTCGACCTGACCGACGTCGATTGCGACGCGGCCGAAGCGCTGAACCTGACCACGCTCCGCGAGGGTGAGGGCGTCATCGTCTACCGCCGCCTCACGGTCGACGAGCGACTCCCTGTTGAGAAGCAGACGTCATTTACACCGACTCCCAAGCAGATGCTCTACGGAACGCGGGCCAGAGTGCTGAAGATCGTGCCGGAGCGGGACGCCGCCGGCGAAGTGGTCGGCGCTCTGGTCGAGATCGAGATGACGTCGAGCTTCGGTGGCCAGAAGGGCTTTACCTTCAACTCTATCCCGAAACCGTTCCGCGATGGCGAGCGGTACACACTCGACTCCGATCCGAGCAACATCTACGGCTTCTGGAGCAAGAAGGTCACCGAGGGGTTGATCGATGGTGGGGAGAATGCCCTGTACAACCTTCTCGCCGGTACTACGGCCTCGGAACTGAGCTGGTCGGCCGCGGCAGAGAATGGACAGCGGCGCTTCCTCGCCGCGCTGGACGCCCTGCACGAGGCCGGATACCTCCACGGCTTCGAATCCCCGAAGCGCGACTTCATCGCCGGGCACGGGGCGACACCGGTGCTTCTCGTCCAGGGACCTCCCGGCACCGGCAAGAGCTATACGACCGCATTCGCGCTCCTGGCCCGACTCCAGGGCGCGATGGCCGCCGGCACCGACTTCCGCATCTTCGTCAGCTGCAAGACGCATTCCGCGACCGATGTCCTGCTCCGCAACATCGTCGAGGTCAAAGACAAACTGCAGATACTCGCCAATCGGCACCCCGGCATCGTTCGCGACCTGATCGACGAGCGCTTGTTCGAAGTACCGCTTTTCCGGGTGAAGCCGAGGGGTGACGCACCCTACGGCACGATCGCCCTCGATACGAAGGCAAAAAAAGGCGAGGCTCGCCCGATTGACCGCGTCCTGGGAAACCAATGGACGATCGTGGCAGCGACCCCTGGCGGCACCTACAGCCTGGTCAAGGACCGCTGGAACGGCGAGCTCTTCGGTCACTTCTTCTGCGATTGTTTGGTCCTCGACGAAGCGTCGCAGATGAACCTACCGGAGGCGATCATGGCCGCCCTCCCGCTCATGCCGAATGGCCGGCTGGTCGTCGTCGGCGACCACCGCCAAATGCCCCCGATCGTCAAGCACGACTGGCTCGGCGAACCGCGCCGCACGTTCCAGGAGTTCAAGTCGTATGCGTCGCTCTTCACCGCGCTCCAGGAGCAGGCGCCTCCCCCGCCGATGATCCAGTTCGAGCGGAGCTTCCGCCTCCACGCCGACATGGCCGAGTTCCTCCGCCAGGAGGTCTACCGCCACGATGGCATCGACTACCACTCGCAACGACAGGACACGCTGCCACCGCTCGGATTCCCGGATCCCTTTGTCGCCGGGGTCCTCGCG
>JAXDKI010000441.1:0-32663 GCA_034667245.1 Thermomicrobiales bacterium
AGGAGATGATCGCCGATCTCCGGGCCACACCGCCGGCACCGGGTCACGAGGCGACCGGCATCTTGGTCCCCGGTGATCCGGAGCACGCCGCCGAAGTCCGCCACCGTCAGCAGGGCGTGCCGGTGAGGCGCGAAGTGCTGGACGAACTGCGAACGCTGTGCGCCGAATTGGATCTGCCGTTCACTCTGACTTCTGCTGAGGGCGTGTCCTGAGACCCATCTGTAGCCCTCGTTAAACCACGATCAAATCGACCAGTAACGTCGCAAGACGGTCGTCGCCAGGTCGAGCGAACGAGCGACGTCAAGACCGAGTTCTCGCGTCGGCGGCATCGAGTCCGCGCGAGAGCCGTGTGGATCCCCGAGAGGAGTCACGTCCGGGGCAGGGCCCACCAACGCTTCGACGATCGCGGCGGTGCAATAGGGCGCGTATGTCGGCGCGTATCCGCCCTCTTGGGTCAGCACCAGCCGCCCACCGCACGACTCGGCCGCGACGTCCATCATCATGCGTGTGAACTCTCGGTACGCGTCCGTCGTCAGCGCCATACGCCCGAGCGGATCGAGCACACTCGCGTCCTGGCCGGCCGACACCATGACAAGATCAGGCGAGAACTGCCGTGCGATCGGAAGGGCGACGCGCTCGAACGCCTCTCGATACCCGCGGCGTCCGGTCCCAGCGGGAAGCGGTACGTTTACGGTGAATCCTTCGCCTGGTCCGGCGCCCGTTTGATCGACCCGTCCCCAACCCACGGGGAAGAGCTCTTCCTGATGGAGTGAGATGAAGAGGACAGACGGGTCGGCATAGAAGGCATCCTGCGTCCCATTGCCATGGTGGACGTCCCAGTCGAGGATCAATATCTTCTCAGCTTGGTACGAGCGCTGGGCGTGCCTCGCGGCGACGACGGCATTGTTGAAGATGCAGAATCCCATCCCCTTGTCGGCCATCGCGTGGTGCCCGGGCGGGCGGACCAGCGCGTAGGCGGCGCGCACACGATCGGTCATGACGGCGTCGACCGCCGCCATCGCCCCACCGGCCGCGAGCCGAGCCACCCGATCACCGCCACGCCCCATCGGCGCCCCGTCGCCGGCGTCGCCGCCGGTGCGACCGAGATCCCGGACGCGCGCAATGTAGTCGAGGGTGTGATAGACGCTGAGCGCCTCATCGTCGGCCTCGTAGGCTGGGACTCGCTCAAGGTGGTCGGCGAGACCGCTCAGGTCCAAAAGATGCTTGGCCCGACCGACCAGCGCGGGTGACGAGACGTGGGGCACCGGATCGGCATATGGAAACAGCTCGCGGTATTCGATCAGCCCCAGTCCAGTGTTGTGCGTCAAGTACCGATCGTCGAAAACGAGGCCGACGGCTTTTGGGTCTGAAGTATCGCCAGACGTCATTCTGAGCTCGTCTGCGATGCCAACACCCGGAATGACCGATTTGCCTTCACGCATGCGCACTAAGCTCCACTACGCGTTGCGGCGGGCATTGCTGCCCGCCGCGGATGCTACAACGGATACTCGTCCTGGAGCTGATTGATGTCCAGTGGTCGTGGAGCGAACGTCTGTCTTAGGAACCTGCGTCGCCATGGGCGCCCAGAGACGCTTCAGCGCCTCTCGTCGTGAAACTCAGTAAGGCGCGACGCCGAGCGCCATGCCGTCGAGCACGTTCCACATGGCCATGAAGTCGCCCCAGCTGTAGAAGCGGTATCCACCGATCCCGGGATCGGACAGGTAGACGCCGTCGCTGTCGTAGCCATAGGCAACCATGACGTGCATACCGGGAACCAGCGTGTAGGTGACGCCTTCCGTCTCCTCCCACACTCGCTGATCACCCCAGAGGGCCAACCAGACGACGGTCGGCACACCTGCGTCTAGCCGTGCCGTCAGTTGGCTGTTGTCTCCACCGGCATAGAAGACATCGCCGCGGAACCCGAACTGGTCAAGGGCGGACGCGAGCACCTCGGCATAGACGCCATAATCTTGTGTATTGCCCCACGCGCCGAGAATGTTGCCACGATATCCCCAATGCGGATTCGGCGAGAAACCGACGAGATCGTCGAAGGCGTACTCTGAAATGCTATTGCCCCAAGCCGCCGTCGCTATCTGAAGCGCTGCGTACTCGCAGCTGAGATTTCGTTCTTGTTGGTAGGCGGGAACCCAGACCGAAACATCCGGGTTACCCACCGACGGCGCGGCGGAGGAGACGCTTTCGACCTGAACGGCCGGAACCACACCGGAGGTCTCGATCAGTTTGCCCCCGTCATCACAGCTGCCGTCGCTCGTCGGAAAGACCGAAAATCCGGTCAGGTAGGCAGAGGCGACGTTGACGTCCATCCAAGCCTTCGCACCGCCGTAGGTACCGCTGGTATCCACCGAGAGGTGGGCGATGCCCTCCCCGTCGGTCACCGCCTGATCGGAGCTGACGACATCCTCGCCGATGAACAGCGCGAGCGAGACTTCGGTCTGGCTGACGGCGTGGCCTGATTCGCGGATCTCCACGCTGACGTCGACCGCACAACCGACACCTGGGCGCGTACTGCTGAGCTCAATCCAGGCATTAACGTCCCGCATCCCCGCCGCCTCGGCGCGTTGCCTGGGCACCATACCGGAGGCCATGCCCAAAAGCAGGCTCAACACCACCGACAACGGCAGCGCTCGGCGCATCGGATTCTCCTCTCGCGTCGTTCGGCCCAAGCGCCTTCGTTCAGAAATGCGCCGCAAACGACCCGCCACGGCGGTCGCTTGATTTCGGGCCAGTTCCCATCCCTTTGCAGTGCCCCGCGCCCTCTCCCCGATGAGGGCGGTGTCCCTCTGGCACTGCGCTCGCAAGCACGTTACCACATTCGCGAGTAGCTCGCATCTCCGTGCGCCGCGTGGGCGCGTCTCGCGTGCCCGCAGTCTCGCACGCGCCGGAGACCTCAACTCGGCGATGGCTCGACGGCACCCGCCGAGTAAATTAGTTACGGCCAGCCCGCGATCGAAATATTGCCGAATACCGCTTTGCTGAATCGTGACACCAAACCGAACTGAATGATGGCGAACCGATGCCGGCCGAAAGTGAGCAGCCAGCGCTACAATTGGACAGATCCCGCGACAACAACGATGTGAAACGTGCGGGGCAAACCCACTTGTGTATTCTTGAATTGTCCTGTAGGATGTTGCCGCCTGACCCACAGGATTTGCTAATCTTTCGTGTGAAGTCATCCGCCACTTTTCCAGAGAGCGGTTTCACATGCCGAGACGCTGCGCTGGGCGGCGAGCCGGCAGGGGACGGATAGAGAAAGGACGGAGTGATCATGGCGAGGGCAGTTACCGGGACAGATCGCGCCATTATCAGGTTGTTGCAGAAGAACGCCCGGGTGTCGTACGCGGAGTTGAGCCGTGCGACCGGTATCCCTGAATCGACCGTAAGGCGGCGCATGGAGCGACTTCAGCAGCGTGGCGTGATCGAATTTGCCATGCTCGCTGAGCCCTCCAAGCTGGGCTACGAGCTCCGCGCGATGTTGGGTCTGCGGGTCGATCTGCCAAGACTGCAGGAGATCGCCGAGACGCTACGGGGGATGAACGAGGTCACATTCGCGGCCTTTGTCACCGGCGGTTTCGATATCTCGCTGCAGATTGTCGTCAGGTCGCAAGAAGCCCTGGTGACGTTCCTGCAGCAGATCGCGGCCATCCCCGGCGTGCGGTCGGCCGAAACCTTCGTCATGCCGCTGATCATCAAGCCGACGACCTCCTGGGTGCTCCCCGACGTCGCCGAGGATCAAGCAGAGGAGCCGACGGCCGCGGCCGAGACGGTGTCGCAGGATGGCCAGGCTGCGGATACGCCGGTCAAGCGGAAGCGCGGTCGGCCTCGCCGGAACCCAGTTCCTGCCTAGTCGCCAGGGGTCTTTCGATTGAACCGGAGGGTGCCGGATCCCGGCACCCTCCGGACGCGTTCACGGGTCACCGTGGTGTATGCCCGTCGATGCTGATGGATCAGCCCGCCTCCTCCCCGAAGAAGCGGCGACGCGCATCGTCGTCGGCGATGAGATCGTCTGGGCCGCGGGCAAAGATCAGTGCGAAACCTCCCGCGCTCGGGTCGATCTCCCGGGCGAGGGAGACGCGGTCTCGGCGGGCATCCGCTTCGGGGCCTTCCTCGGTCGTCAAGACTCCGAGCCACCTGGCATGCGTGCGGAGAACGTCGTAGTAGGCCAGTCGACGGTCCGAATAGGCCCGGAGAGCGGCGGACCAGTCCCGATCAGCCAGCATGAGATCCCGCAACTCACGCACGTCCCGAAAGGCGATCGAGAGTCCGTGACCGACGCTGGGATCGTTGGCGCCCGCGGCATCGCCGACCAGAACCGTGTCATCGGTGGCGATTCGGTCGGTCCAGAGGTCGGCGTTTGGGAAGAAGGCGACCGGACCGGCGGGGATCGCATCGGCGAACGGCCCTTCCGGCAAATGTGCTGCACAGGCGCGGAGAAAGTCCTCGGCAGAGCGGTCGGCACGGGTCACAGAGAGACGCTCGGCGGAGGTGACATAGTACGCGCGGGCTCGTCCAGCGCCCTGGGGCATCACGAACATTCGCCCACCGGCAAATCCGGCCTCGTGGGTTGCCTGGGATTGAAGTGCTACATTGTCGAAGAGGCCGCCGCCGATGCGGTGGTGGATAGGGTCTTTGACGGCGACACCCCCCATCCAGCGCCGAACGGCCGACCGCCGCCCATCCGCGCCGACGACGAGGCGGGCACAAAGGTCTCGCACATCACCGCCGAGAGACACGGCGAGTTCGGGACCGGGCCGCAGGTTGACTGCCTTGGCTGGCCGTAAAACCTCGGCGCCGCGATCTTGCGCCCATCGCAGCATTGCTTCCTGCAATCGTGGGTGCGACACGGACATCTCGGGGAGACCGTCGATAGAGTGCTCCGCCCATTGAAATGACTCGGTCGGCGCACGATCCGCGTAGCGTTGCCAGATCGGAAGCTCATTCGCCCCAGCAGTCTCGAGAACCGGCAGAATGCCGAGCCACTTGGCCTCGGCAACGCCCCACGGGTGGATCCCTTCGCCACGAACCCGGTCGCGAAACGTCCGCTCCTGCTCGAGGATGACAACGCCGAGACCCGCTTCGGCCAGTTGTCCCCCGAGCGTGGATCCGGCAATCCCGCCTCCGACGATCGCCACGTCGTAACGACGACTCATGAGCGGGACCGCTGGATACATCTGTCTACCCGACGTCCTGATTCCGCGCCGTGTCTACGCTGCGTACTGACCGCTCTACCGCTCAGGGCAGTCTCTCTCGTCGAGGGGAGCGGACAGAGCAGGCAGTGAAATCAATTGGACGATCCTATGGCATAAGCAATGATCGTCAGAACCGTCGTCCCGGCGGTCGCAGCGGCAGCAAGGCGGGCATTGCCGGAGGGTGCTTGCGCGTTGGCCATGCCGTGCTCGAGGCCGACGGTGATGAGCGCCGCAAGCGCGATGAGGTAATGCCAGGCGGTGATCGAGTGGTCGCTGCCGAGCAGACTGAAACCGAGCAAGTACTGGAGCACCAGCAACCCCGCGGCCGCAAACGAAAGCGGGCGTGCCCAGCCAATCTGCCGTCCGGTGGCGCGCAGGATATTGGCGACGGTGAGTACCAGGTACGCGATGACGACGAGCGTTCCGATCGTTTGGTGAATGTTGACCACCGACTGCCTCCCCTTGTTGAAGCGACGTCCGACTACGGAATTTCCTGCCCGCTTGCAACGCACGCGCCACGCGGATTGTTGGCCGTTGCGGCGTTCTGGCGCAACGTCGGTAAGCATATCCGGCCTGGTAACGATGCCGAAGACGCGGAGGGCACGGAAGCAACGCCCCACACCGGCAAGCGAGAATCGCCCGATTTGTATACTCTGCCCATTGCGATGAGCAGGCGACGACGCCGCGGAGCCGCCGGTCCGCGGCGTCGTCAGCGTCGGAAAGGTGGATGGAGGGAAATGGACGAGCGACCAGGGGACGAGGCGACGATTGCGGCTCTGCTTGACGAGGACAGGACGTTTCCTCCTCCGCCCGACTTTGCCGCACAGGCGATCGTCAACGATCCCTCAATCTACGAGCGGGCCCAGAACGACCTTGAAGGTTTTTGGGCGGACGAAGCGAGGAAGCTCGACTGGTTCAAGCCGTGGGACACGGTGCTGAAGTGGGAGCCGCCGTTCGCCGAGTGGTTCGTCGGTGGGCAGATCAACGTCTCGTACAACTGCTTGGATCGGCATGTCAACGCGGGGCGCGGCGACAAGGTCGCCTATTACTGGGAGGGCGAGCCGGGTGACCGGCGGACGCTCACCTATGCCGACCTGCTCGACGAGGTCTGCCGGTGCGCAAACGCACTGAAGGAGCTGGGGGTCGGACGCGGCGACCGGGTTGCGATCTACATGCCGATGATCCCCGAGCTGCCGATCGCGATGCTCGCCTGCACGCGAATCGGCGCGCCGCACACCGTGGTTTTCGGTGGGTTCTCGGCGACGGCTCTCGCCGACCGGATCAACGATGCCGAGGCGAAGCTCGTGATCACGGCGGACGGTGGGTTTCGGCGCGGCGCGGCCGCCGGTTTGAAGTCCAACGTCGATTCTGCCTTGGAGTCGACCTCCTCGGTCGAGCACGTTTTGATCGTCAAGCGGACGGGCCAGGAGGTCGCGATCGAGGAGGGCCGGGACGTCTGGTGGCACGACGTCGTCAGTCGACAGGAGGCGAGCTGCGAGCCGGAGCGGATGGAGAGCGAGGACATGCTCTACCTGCTTTACACCTCCGGCACGACCGCGAAACCGAAGGGGATCCTCCACACGACCGCCGGCTACCTGGTCGGAGTGGCATCGACGCACCGCTACGTCTTCGACATCAAGGACGAGGACGTTTATTGGGCGGCGGCGGACGTCGGTTGGGTCACCGGGCACTCGTACATCGTCTATGGTCCGCTGGCAAATGGGACGACCGGCGTCATGTACGAGGGCACGCCCGACTTTCCGGCTTGGGACCGCTGGTGGGACATCATCGAGCGGTACAAGGTGACGATTCTCTACACCGCGCCGACGGCGATCCGCGCCCATATGAAGCAAGGGCCACAGCACGCGGAGAAGCACGATCTCTCCTCGCTCAGACTGCTGGGAACGGTTGGGGAGCCGATCAATCCCGAGGCCTGGATGTGGTACCACCGATACATCGGCGGTGAACGCTGCCCGATCGTCGACACCTGGTGGCAGACCGAGACGGGCGCGATCATGATCTCCCCGTTACCAGGGCTGACGACGACGAAACCGGGCTCGGCGACATTCCCCTTCCCGGGCGTAGATGCCGACGTGGTCGATGCCGACGGGAACTCGCGACCCCTCGGTGCCGGGGGCTACCTCGTGCTGAAGAAACCGTGGCCGGCGATGCTTCGCGGCATCTACGGCGACCCGGAGCGGTACAAGGCGACCTACTGGAGTCGCTTCCCCGGCATGTACTTCCCAGGCGATGGCTGCAAGCGGGACGAGGAGGGGTATTACTGGCTCCTCGGTCGGGTCGACGACGTGATGAACGTCTCCGGTCACCGGTTGAGCACGACGGAGATCGAGAGTGCGCTGGTCAGTCATCCGAAGGTAGCAGAGGCGGCCGTCGTCGGACAACCAGACAGTCTGACCGGGGAGGCGGTGTTTGCCTTCGTCATCCTCAAGGCCGGGACCGAGGGGACGCCTGAGCTCGGCCAGGAGCTGCGGCAACATGTCGCTGTGAAGATCGGACCGATCGCGCGACCAAAATCGGTGATGTTCACCCCGGACCTGCCCAAAACGCGCTCCGGGAAGATCATGCGGCGGTTGCTGCGCGACATCGCGACGGGGCGGCAACTCGGCGACACGACGACGCTGGCGGACTCTGGCGTGGTGGAATCCATTCGCGACGCGTCGAAGACGGGACGAGACGAGGACTAGCCCTCACGATGCCGGTCGGGTCGTCGCACAGTCCCTGGTGTTCGCGATGACGACGAACGCGAACACGACCGAAGACGACCCAATGACGGACGGGCGGGTTCCCACAATGGGGGACCCGCCCGAGTCATCGTTGGAGCAATGGGCTGAGAGTCAAAACGACCTTCAGGACCGCGCGGCCTCGATGGTCGACCGGAAAACCTCCTTCGTTCTCCTCCACCCGTTTCTCTTCGACCCCCGATCCTTGCATTTACCGCACGAAGCTACTTCGCCCAAGTCATGCAACGAGAGCATCACCATCGCGTCTACCAGCGCTGACTTGAAACCTTTCGGATTGAGCGGCTCTAGGCCGAAGTCAACGTGGAAGTCTCGGAAATGTTCGAGTATAGGTTGCCTTTGCGAACGGAGCAGATCGCCGGCCTGCAAGAGGAAGCGGCGGAACGGGAACGGGCGCGTCAGGAACGCGTCGATCTCCTGGAGCGATGACTCGGCCGGCTCGCCTTCATGTTTGGCGCACCCGGATTGGTGGTCGGATTTCTCGGCGCCACAGGGCGCGTCCAATTGACGACCGGTCTGAAGTTGACCGCGGCCGGACTTCTTATTGGCATCGTCTCGCTGATCGTGGTCAACATCGTCGGTTGGCGTCCGTAGGGAGCAACGCCATTGTGCGCTATCCTCACCGGTTGAAGGCACAGGCCCCTTCGCTCGGTGCGATGACGACGCCGACGTATTCGCTCATGCGGTTCCTGGAGCAGAAAGGGCGACAAACCATTGGTAAGCGAGCCATCAGACCAGATCACCACGTTGATCACCGGCGCCCGCATCGTCGACGGTACCGGCAACCCCTGGTTCTATGGTGACGTGGCCATCGCCGTTGACCGGATCTCGGCAATCGCGCCACAGGGCTCGATCGATCCGAATCGTGCGGGCGAGGTCGTGGACGCCAATGGGTTGGTCGTTTGTCCTGGCTTCATCGACATCCAATCACACTCGATCATCCCCTTCCTCACGGACCGAAGGTCGCTCTCGAAGGTCACCCAGGGGGTGACGACGGAGATCATGGGCGAGGACTGGACGCCTGCACCCTTCGGCGGGCGGATCGCGACGCCCTTCGAGGAGGGAGCCCGGCGCCGCGTCGGCGCGGCGTTCGACGAGTGGCTCGAGCGGGCGCGCGGCTGGACGAGGTTCGGCGACTGGCTGTCCGATCTCGAGGCGCGAGGCGTGTCGGTCAACGTTGGGTCATTTCTCGGCGGCTCGACGGTCCGGGAGTATGGCAAGGGATACGACCTTGGGGAGGCGACTCCGGCCGAGCTCGAGGTGATGCGGGGGGTCATCGCGGAGGCGATGGAGGACGGCGCGTTTGGGCTTGCGACGGCGCTGATCTATCCGCCGGGAGCGTTCGCCGGGACGGAGGAGTTGGTTTCGCTCTGTGAGGTGGTTGCCGCGGCGCGCGGCGTCCACATCACCCACATCAGGTCGGAAGAAGATCGACTGTTGGAGGCGCTTGACGAGGCGATCCACATCGCGCGGCGGACGAGTGTGGCGACAGAGATCTACCACCTGAAGGCGGCCGGCGAGCGGAACTGGCAGAAGATGCCTGCGGCGATCGCGATGATCGACGCGGCGCGGGCGGAAGGGCTAGACGTCGGCGCGGACATGTACCCCTATGAGGCCGCCGGCACCGGGCTGACCGCCTGCGTGCCGCCTTGGGCGTCGGCGGATGGTCGACTCTACGACAATCTGCGGGATCCTACGATGCGGGAGCGGATCAAGAAGGCGATGTTGGAGCCGGTACCCGATTGGGAAAACTTTGCGGCGATCGCCGGACCGGAGAACATCTTGATCGCGTCGCTCGGGCGGCCAGAGCACAAGCAGTATGAGGGTCTTCGGCTGTCAGAGATCGCCGGGGCACGAGGTCAGGACTGGGTGGACGCGGCGCTCGACCTGCTGGCGGCGGAAGGGAAGGACATCTTCACGTTCTATGTGATGATGAGCGACGAGAACATCCAACTCCAGCTTCGGCAACCGTGGATGAAAATCGGCACGGATGCGGGCGGCGTGGATCCGACGTGGGCGCGTTCGCTCGGTCTCGCACATCCCCGCGCCTACGGCAGTTACCCTCGCATCCTTGGGCGCTATGTCCGCGACCTCGGTGCGCTGCCGCTTGAGGATGCGGTACGCAAGATGAGCTCGGCCGTGGCCGACCGGTTAGGGCTGCGAGATCGCGGGCTGCTACGGACGGGCATGATGGCCGACGTCGTCGTCTTCGATTCGTCGACGGTCACCGACCACGCGACCTACGACGACCCCCACCGGCTCTCGATCGGCGTCCTCCACGTCTGGGTCAACGGGGTACAGGTCTTGCGGGACGGACAGCATACCGGCGCATTGTCAGGCCGGCGAGTCTACGGGCCAGGTGCACGTAGCACACAAGAGTGGTTGGGGCACCCAGCGAAATGACGATGGTCAGACGACAAACGAGCGACGAGAACGTCACAACACCGCCTTCCCCGTCAATTGACGAAGGGCTCGCGCGTGCTGCTACAAGGTTCTTCCCCGACGCAACGTCGGTGGAATCGGCCGCTGGACGAGCCCACCTCGTGCGAGTCGAGACCCCGAGTGGTACCTGGGCCGTGCGCCGTTGGCCAGCAGGAACGCCACAGGAGCGTGTCGATTTTGTGCATGAGGTCTTGCGGGAGTCACGGGCAGCGGGAATCGACTTCGTACCTGACGTGACAGTGGCGGCGAGCGACGGGTCGACGGTGTTGGCTCTCGATGGACGTCTCTACGATGCCGAGTCTTGGCTACCGGGTCGGGCACCGTTGCGCGGTCCTGATCTTCTCGACGAGCGTGGTCGGGGCATCAACCGGCCTTCACCGCTATCGGCGGCGACGTTGATGTCGGCGGTGCGGGCGATCGCGACCTGGCACGGCTCGACGGAGTCGCTCGCGGCGCGGGAGAACGTCCCGCAGGCGCCTCTGGATGCCGCGTTGCGGGCGGTCCGTGCGTCGTGGGAAGAGCAACGGCAGCGATTACGGCCGCTGGCGCCGCGTACGACGCACATTCAGCGCTGGATCCGCACAGGAGAAGTGGTGCTGGCCGCGGCGACCGAGGCGCTCGCCGGAGCGGACTTCCTACGGAGTCGTCCGACTGTCGTCGGACACCTCAATCTCTGGCCGGCGCACCTGTTGGTCTCTCGGTTCGAGGGGCAAGAGCGAATCACGGGAATGCTCGACTTTGCCGAGTCGGCGGCGAGCTCGCCACTCATCGATTTGGCGCAGCTGATCTCCCACTTCAATGGCTGGACGGGCGCGGCGGCGGAGGACGCCATCGGGGCCTATGCCGACGTGCGTACCCTCGCACCCGAGGAGCGCCGACTTCTGCCTGCCGTGGCCGGTCTGGACCTCGTCGCCGAAACCGGGCGCCTCCTGACGCTGGGCTATGCGACCCGCGCGATCGTCGAATCGGGAGGGGGCGACACGATCCGCGCCGGTGCGGCTTCGCTCTTGCTCTCGCTCGAAGCGATCGCCCCTGCCGTGCAACGAGGCGATCGACCCGAGCCGTCCAAGGCGAGGAAATGGGAGTACGGACCGCGACGATCAGGGCCGGCCGCGCGCAGACGGCCAGGCTCGCCCGCTGGGCCGAAGCCGAGCAGATCCAGCAGCGGGCGCTCCGAGAGACGAGACACCCCTGTGAAGCCCGGTCGCGATAACCGCTGATTTGCGATTTGCTCAGAAGAGTCCGGCGAAAAGTGCGCTGAGCGCCGCCCACAGGATCAGTAGGGCGATCACCGCGAAGGTCCCACCGGCGAAGACGATGACCACGCTCGCCATGGCGTTACGGTCGTTGCGCTTCTGGGTGCGGCGTTCGGCGGCGGTTGGCTGCCGTCGCAGCCGATCGCCCAAGGGGTCTGCCGAGCCAGGCATGCCGAAGCCGCCGAAGTACTGGCTCATGATCTGATCCTGGACGGCCTGCGCTTTGATCGTGGTGTCGTAGGCGCGGCGCGATTCGGCGCGGGAGAGGGTCGAGAAGGCGCGGTTGAGGAGTTTGGCCTGTTCCTCAGCCGCGGCACGTTCGGCGGGAAGTTGGCGATCAGGATGGATCCGCTTCATCGCTGCGCGGTAGGCACGTACGATATCTGCACGGCTGGCTGAATAGGGCACGCCGAGAAGTTGGTAGTAGTCGGTCTCATCGTGGACCGCGCCCGATGCTTCGGTCGATTGTCGGTTGGAGTGGGCAGAACTCACGCGTCGGATCCAGGATGAGCGGACGATTCGCCACCGAGAATAGTACCCCGACCGCTCGGCCAAGCTTTCGGCGCACGAAGGCAATCCCAAGGGGTAGAATCGACCACCACGGTCATCTTGAAACACAGGATATCAGCGGCGGAGGGTCAGGCAGATGCGGCTGCAGGTCATCACCGTGCCATACAGGTACGATGAGCACAACGATGGGCTCGGCGCCGGTCCGGGCGCGTTGCTGCTGGCTGGGCTCGCGGCACAGTTAGGCGCGGCTGGACACGAGGTGCTGGGACCTCAAGAATCGATCCTCGATCCCCACGAACGGGAGCCGGGACGCACCGCCGTCAACATCGGCCGACTTGGAGCGAAGACGGGCTCGTTGGTCGCGACCGCTCGACGCGACGGCGTCGCCGTGCTGGTGCTGGCCGGCGATGATACGGCGGGTGTCGGGGTAATCTCGGGTCTGCAGCAATCGGACGGCGTGGGCACCCCGATCGGTCTGGTCTGGCTCGACGCGCACGGCGACTTCAACACGCCCGAGACAAGCGTCAGTGGAATCCTGGCCGGAATGCCGGTCGCGATTCTGGCGGGGCTGGCAGGTCCGAACTGGCGCGGGGCAGCCGGATTGGCCGCGCCTGTGCCGACAGACCGGATCGTGATTGCCGGAGTGCGCGACCTGGACAAGAAAGAGGAGTTGCTGCTTCGATCCACCTCCGTCCGCCTGGTAGGGGTCGACGAGGTGCGAGCAGGTGAGGGATTTACCTCCGCCGTCGATCGGCTCGGGCAGAACTGCACGGTTCTCTCGTTGCATGTTGATCTTGACGTTCTGGATCCCGAACTCGTTCCAAGCTCCTCGACTCCGGCGGCCAACGGCTTGGACATCGACGAAGCAGCCGAGGCGATCGCGACAGTGCTGCGCACGGGCAAGGTCGCAACCGTCGTCGTGTCGAGTCTCAATCCCGGCGGAGGTGCGCGCGGTCGACGATCGGTTGAGACGACACTCGCGGTTCTTGAACGGGCGTTGCGGGGCTGGGAGAGGACTCCAGCGCTGCCGGCATCCTAAGAGGGTGGTCGTTCCGTTCAGAGTTCGCCTCATGCATCTGTGAATGCTGGCGCACCTCGCCGCGCGGGCGAGATCCCGCGGGAGTTGCGCGACCGTGCGTCCTCGGGTATAGCTACCAAGAGCGGGACTGCGCGCTGCGTGGATCGCGCTGAGTATCAAGTACTGCTGTTGATCGTCGAGGAACTGCCCATTGGTCGCTGTCTTTGCGCCGCCGTCACCGAGTCTGACCGCTCCGGGAGCGGTGCTGCTGATCTCCACATACGAGTTGGGACACCAGCCCCTGAATCTGGCCTCGCCGGTTGCGTACCTGCGGCAAGCGGGATTCGCGCCGTCGACCACCGATACGTCGGTCGAGGAGATCGACGACGAGGCACTTCGGGCTGCCCGGCTGGTAGCGATCTCGGTCCCGATGCATACCGCCCTGCGCTTGGGGGCGAGAGTGGCCCAGCGGGTGCGGACGGTAAATCCGGCCGCGCACGTCTGCTTTTACGGTCTCTACGCGACGCTCAACCGCGACTTTCTGTTGGGCGAACTCGGCGACAGCGCCATCGGCGGTGAGTACGAGTTGGTGCTGGTCGAATTGGCGCGGGCACTCGATGCTGGCCTTCCCGCAAGCTCGGTCTCGGGGGTCGGCACGCGGGACGCCGCGGCGGCACCGGTGCTGGAGCGGCTTGCACCCGTCGCGGCGGACCGGGCGGACTTACCGGCGTTGCGCCAATACGCGGGGCTGGAGCGCGACGGGACGATCGTTCGGGCGGGATACGTCGAGGCGACCCGCGGCTGCCATCACACATGCGGACACTGCCCGATCACGCCGATCTACGGCGGGCGCTTCTTCGCGGTGCCCCGAGAGAGCGTGCTCGCCGATGCGCGGGCGCAGATTCGGGCCGGGGCTCGTCACCTCACGTTCGGCGATCCCGATTTCTTCAATGGTCCGAGCCATGGACTGCGGATTTGCCGGATGCTCCATGAGGAGTTCCCAGGACTGAGCTTCGACGCGACGATCAAGGTCGAGCACATCTTGCAGCACCGGCGGTTGATTCCGGAACTGGCCGAACTCGGTTGCGCGTTCGTGGTCTCTGCGGTGGAATCGCTGAGCGATCTGGTGCTCGCGAAACTGACAAAAGGACATACCCGGGCTGACGTCGAGACGGCGCTCTCGATTCTCGACGAGGTAGGCCTGCCGATGCGTCCGTCGCTGCTGCCGTTCACGCCGTGGGCGACGCTCGACGATTACCTCGAGCTCTTGACCTTCGTGGCCGAGCACGACCTTCAGGATCACATCGATCCGGTCCACTTTTCGATTCGCCTTCTCGTTCCGCCAGGGTCGGCGCTACTGTCCGATCCGTCTTCTGCCGAGTGGCTCGGAGAGCTCGATCAGTCCGCGTTCACCTACCGCTGGCGACATGCCGATCCTCGCGTGGACGAGCTGCAGGCGGCGGTTGCGCGGGTGGTGGAAGCCGGCGCCTCGCAAGGGGAAGAGGCGCGAGCAACGTTTGCGCAACTGTGGAACCTGGCGCATCGGTCAGCGGGAGTCATACCGCCACCGATGCCGACCCCAGTGGTCAAAAGACGCCGACCGCCTCGGCTAACCGAGAGTTGGTTCTGCTGAGCAGAGCCGACCGCGGACCAGTTCGGTCCGCTGACGATCGAGAAGATTCCTGTCTAGGCACGAGGTCTAGACCCATCCGCCATTTTCCGTCACGTGCATGGTCGCGATACCGGCTGCACGATCGGGAGAGGGGTACGCAGCGCGTCTGCACAGTCGCCTGAATCGATTTTCTAACGCGTTTCTAATGTCACCTCCCCCACTCCTGGCCTCGCTCTCGCCTATCCTCCCCTGTTGGTCACCGTGCGGGTGAACCGGGGGATGAACGGTGAACAACAGAGACAACGTCAGTGCTTTTGAGCCGCAGAACCAGCCGGAGGCGAACGGCGCATCCGGTGAGTCGAGCACAGCCGATCAAGGAGTAGGCTCAGCAGCACAACCGCGGGTGGTGCGCGTACCTCGACCTCGCGGTCCGCGTTTGCAGCCGGACCTCTCCGGCCACGAGCACATCCGTGGCAGGCATCCCGGCGACCGTTACGTCCGGATCGTCCGCCGGCAGAGTGACGACTTCGCGCGCGCGGGACCGGGTCACCTGGTGGCGACCGAAGAGGCGTTGGAAGCCCGCGGTTCCGTGGGACGTACCATCACCCGGATCAAGCGGGCGGTGATCGGCGCGCCGCTGACGACGGCGGCAGCGGCGCACGAACGACTGACCAAGGTCAAAGCTCTCGCGGTCCTCTCCTCCGATGCGCTCTCCTCCGTCGCCTATGCCACGGAGGAGATCCTGCGTGTCCTCCTGCTCGCGGCTGGCGTCGCTTTCCTCGATGTGAGCTTGCCGATCGGGGCGGCAATCGTCGCGCTGCTGGTGATCGTCGGCGTCTCGTACCGGCAGACGATCAAGGCCTACCCGCAGGGCGGCGGCAGCTACATCGTCGCCAAAGACAACTTGGGGCAGTGGCCGGCGCTGACGGCGGGGGCGGCGCTGTTGACCGACTACGTCTTGACGGTCGCAGTCTCGATCGCCGCCGCGGTCGCGGCAATGGTCTCCGCCTTCCCAGAACTGCACACCCACCGCGTCGGGCTGGGTCTCTTCTTCGTCCTCCTCGTGACCCTGCTCAACCTGCGCGGTATCCGGGAGTCGGGCAGCATCTTCGCCGTGCCGACCTATCTTTTCTTGGCCGGCATCTTCGCCCTGATCGCGATCGGTTTCGCGCGCAATGCGCTAAACGGCTTTGCCGTACAGCCACCGCCGGCTGCAGCCGCGGAGGTGGCCGGTGTTGGCGCACTGTCGCTCTTCGTCATCCTGCGCGCCTTCAGCTCCGGCTGTGCCGCGTTGACGGGGGTCGAGGCGATCTCAGACGGCGTGCCTGCCTTCCAGCCGCCGGAGTGGAAGAACGCCCGGGCCACCCTGACCTGGATGGTCGGCATCCTTGCGGTGACCTTCTCGGGGATCACCTTCCTCGCCCACCAGTACGGTGCCTACGCGATGGAGTCGGCCGCGCCGGGATATGAGACTGTCGTTTCCCAGATCGCGCGCGAAGTCTTCTCGGGCCGCAACCCCGCCTACTACTACATCCAATTCGCGACGATGGCGATCCTGGTCCTGGCCGCCAACACCGCCTTTTCCGACTTTCCCCGGCTCTCGTTCTTCCTGGCGCGGGATCGCTACATGCCACGCCAGTTCACCTTCCGCGGTGACCGCCTCGCCTTCACGACCGGGATCGTTACGCTCGGCGTGACGGCCGGTCTCGTGCTCTGGATCGAGGACGGCGAAGTCGAGCACCTCATCCCCCTCTACGCGCTCGGTGTCTTCACTTCGTTCACAATCTCCCAGTTCGGCATGTTCACACGCTGGCAGCGACGCAGGGAGCCGGGCTGGCAGGCGGGCCGGGTCATCAATCTGGTCGGCGCGGCGGCGACGGCCCTGGTGGCGGCAATCGTGGGCGTCACCAAGATCCCCGAAGGCGCCTGGATCATCGTGGTCGTGATCGTGGCTCTCGTCTTCGGGATGCGGGCGATCCACGGGCACTACATGCGGGCCGCGCGCGAGTTAGCGACGCAGATTCCGCTCGATCCGGCCGAGATCAAGCACACGGTGATCGTGCCGATCTCCGCCGTCAACCGCGTGGCCCTGCAGACGCTGGCCTACGCGCGCTCCATTTCGGACAACGTCACAGCGGTCCACATCACCGACGACGAAGAAGAGATCGAGCGGATGCACCAGGAATGGAACGCACTCGGCACCGACATCGGGCTCGTCATTATCGAATCGCCCTATCGGGCGCTCGTCAACCCACTCCTGAAGTACATCGACGAGGTCGATCAGCAGCGGCCAGACGACACCCTGACCGTGGTCCTGCCCGAGTTCATCGCCCGGCATTGGTGGGAACACCTGCTCCACAACCAGACGGCGTTGCGGATCAAGGCCGCGCTCCTGTTCCGCCCCGGCACCGTGGTCATCAGCGTGCCGTACCATCTCGAGCGAGGCCAGTCCGCGCCGCCGCCGACGCGTGAGGGGACGGCTGCTGCACGGACCAGCGACAGGGTCTGATCGCTTCGACTTAGCCCCCGTTCCCAGAGATGCCGTGCAGGGCGTCATCGGAACCGCCCGCAACAACGAAGCCGCCGACCACGGCGGGTGTGCCATCGATTCCGTGATAGATCTTCTCGCTGTCGGCCGTCTCGTAGGTCCAGTGTGCTTGACCGGTGACGGCGTCGACCGCGTGGACGACCCCCGCGCCATCTCCCACGTAGACGACGCCGCCCGCCACTGCCGGAGATGCGCCGGGGGCGACGTAGTCACGCACCTCGTAGCGCCACAGTTCGTCTTGTCGAGCGATGTCGACGGCGTAGAGATAGGCATCCCCGTCCGCGTCGTCGGTCTTCGACCCGCTCGCGGCGTAGAGGACCCCGTCGACGACGGCCGGAGTGGCGCTGGTCGGTCCGGCGGCCTCGAATCGCCAGCGGACCTCCCCGGTCTGAGCGTTCAATCCGCCTACGACCCCGCCCAAACTGCCAAAGAAGATCATGCCGTCGGCCACGACCGGGGAGCCGCCTGCTGGTCCGTCGTGGTCCCCTGAAAAGCGCCACCGCTCGTTCCCCGTTTCGGCGTCGATCGCGTAGAGGATCTCCTCGTCCTTCCCCGAGCCGCTCGCGTAGACGGTCCCGTCGGCGACCGCCGGCCTGCCAAATCCGCCCAGCCCACGCTCGTCCGGCTCGAGGGCGAACCGCCAGCGAGCTGCGCCGGTCGCCGCGTCGAGCGCAAGGATCGCGCCGTCGCCGGTGCCAACGTACGCCACACCGTCTGCGATGACGAGATCGGACGCCCACCCGAAAATCTGAATCCGCCAGCGTTCGGCGCCGGTCGCCCTATCCAACCCGACGATGACGTGCCCAGGAGTTCGGCGTTCGTCCCTGTGATCGACGATCACGATGTCACCGGCGACAGCCGCCGCACCGCCTACAAAGCCAACCTGCCGGCACCAGCGCAACTCACCCGTGGTCATTTCGATCGCGTAGAAGGTATCGGCGGTGGTGCCGACGTAGACGATGCCGTCGCTCACCACCGGTGCCTCCTCGACCTCGCCACGGACTTCGAACCGCCAGCGTTGCAGCGGCTCGCCCACCGGGCCAGGGCCGGGATGTTCCCCGGTTTGGGCCGGGTTCGCGCCGGCCATCGGGACGTCCCCAGCTTCGCCAGCGGGCACCGCCGGAGCGACGGCGTCGGGGCAGATGGCGCCCGGCAGGCCGTTCGGTGCGGGCACCGGATCCGAACACGCTGCCGCTCGGAGGCACGCTACCTGTGCCGCCGCGAGGCTCTCGACCGCCGCCAGAGGCGGCGCTTCCAACGCCCAGAGCTCGATCCGCGCAACGTCCGGACCGACACGGGTATACATGCGGGGTCCGCGCCGCGTTTTCTCGCCGGGGAACTCGACGGCGAATGCCAGAGACTCGTCGCCCACCGGGGTCGAGCCTGCGATAGGCTCCGCGCGGAAAGATGCGTCGGTCAGTTCCTCCAGCAGGCTCGGTACGCCGTCGAGCCAATCTGCCGCGGCCTTCTCGTCCCGGAAGTGGAGGAGTTGCACCCGATACGCCGACCAACTCTGTTCCTCCTCGCCTGACAATGGCAGACGCTGAACCTCCCAGTAGACAGCGTCTGCGTCACCGTAGCCGATCTCCCGCTCAGTTCGGTCCTGCTGACTCTCCCCCAGCATGGCCAGCGTCTCGCCCGCAAGTCGCCCGTACGATTGGTTGATTCCGGGTTGCGGTGGGACCGCCAGCCGGAGGGCGAGCCGAGCGAGACCGGGCTCCCTCGAACCGCGTGCGGCGTCGATCCTCGCCAGCAGGCGCTGTGCCAGCGCCTCTGCCCTTTCCTGGTCATCATCCGGGCCCCGGATTACCTGCACATCTGCCAGAAGGTTATCGACCTGGAACGTCAACACGAGCCGCCGTCCGAAGCCGTAGAGAATGTCGCGGTGAATCGCCGACCGGTCACCGAGCACCGCCGAACTCGTGACCTCCTCGGCATCCGCGGACGTGGTCAGGGTCGCGAACGCGGAGGCTGCCCCGTCGTTGGTCGCGTACTGGCCCACGGACGAGAAGATGCTCATGCCGCCCGGCTCGGACAGCACCCGGCGGTACTGGCGTTGCCAGCCGGCCGCGTGCAGCTCGTAGTTGAACCGGCCTTTGCCGGTCTGTGTCCCGTCGTCGCCGATCCCGATGCTCTCCTCGGCCACGTGACCGAGTTCCATCCAACCCGACGCCGCGTTCGTTCCGCCAGCGCTCGTCACACTGGCGATCCCGAAGCCTTCCAATCCCGCCGCCTCGGCGTCAGCCGGCACGAGCGGCATCGCCGCCAGATCGAACGGCGCCGCCTCCTCCTGGGCGGATCCTTTCGGAGCACCGGGACTAGGACCGAGCGTAGCAGCGATCACAACGAGCGAGACCAGCGAGATCAGACGGGCCACCGGACCACCTCCGTCTGCGACGAAGCGACTCAGTCGCCCATCGGCGACCGGTGCCCCATTTGTAGCGGCCGGACCTTCCCAAAACCTTCCCGCGGCCACGCCCATGCAGCCCATGCACACTCTCATCAAGTCGCGCGGCCCCGTCGACAGCCGCTCCTGGCACCGCTCATGCAGTGGCTTTACTCCGTCGGCTTAATGGTCGACTGCATAGCCGAACCGGTTCGAAGGAACGAGAGGAACGTCACATGGCGAAGCGAAACGACGACGACGACAAGGATCAGGAGTACGATCCCCAGGGTGCGTACGGCGGTGACACGGGGAAGACCGCTCCAGCCGGCGATGGACCGCAGGCCGAGAAAGGCGATCAGCGCCGGCACAAACCGGTCCACTCGGGACCGACGCGTCCGGGCGCTCAGGGGACAAAGAGCAAGCACGGGAAACGGTCGGGGTCCGAAAGCAACGCAGGTCACTAGCGATCCGCGTGAGCGACTGGTCCGCTTACTCATTCGTCCGGGAGCGTTCATGAGCCTACCCAGGGCGTAACAGCTGCGGACCGTGCCTGGACATTCATCGGCGGCTGCGTTCCGCAGCCGCCCCCGGTTGGTCTGTCCCGGTGGACCTGGCTAACCCCCGTCAATCGACTCCGCACGACAGTTGGGGTTGACGCGCCTCCTCATGCATCGTAGAATGCGATCAGATAAGAACATTTGTTCTTTCTGCCTCGCAGCTGCGTGCACCAGGAGGTGAGGACCTTGGGCAAAACCCATTCTCGCGGTAGCCCGAGCGGCACGGAATCGGCCCAACGGTGGGAATGCCCGTGTCGGGAACCGGCCGTGCTGCTCGGGACGTTCGAACGAACGGGCCGCATCAATATCAAAGTGCGGGATCGTTACTGGCACGTCGAGGGCGTCGTCCGAACGACGTGCCCCCGGTGTGGCGTCGAGCACGTCCTCGATCTTCGCTCGGATCAGATCCCGGTGGAATCGCTCGCTGCGACACCGGCCGCTTCCGTCTGATCTGCCACGCCAATCTCCCATGAGCTCTGAAGAGCCTTCAAGCGCCGAAGCGCTCGCCGGATCTATTCCGGCAAGAGACGTTCGCCTCGCCGTGCATTCCGCGCGGAATGAGGTCGCCGCTTCGGAGGCTTGTCCATCATGGAAACCCCATTTGTCTTGCCAGCTCGCGACCGCGGTCGCGGACCGCGTGTCGTTCACTTCCTGCCGTCCTCGCCGCCTCTTGTGCCGGTGCTCTCGCCCGATGGCGAGGTGACCCCGGATACCGATCGCGTCCTGACGGTCATCGCGCGGGAGGCCCAGGCGGGCGACGTCGCGGCGAGAAACGCACTCTATGCCGCCTGTGAGCCAAAGATCGCACGGTTCGCACGGCGGTACCGGGTGACGACTGCCGGACCCGATCGTTGCCCTGCGTTCGATCTCGACGACGTCACACAGGAGGCGTTCCTGGTCTTTGCCGATCTGATCGAATCGTGGCCCGGCGGTGAGTCGTTTTGCGCCTACTTTCTCGGGCATTTTCCCTGGGAGCTCAGGAACGCCGTGCGTCGGCTCGCGGCGGCCAATCGGCCATCTGCCGGCCTCATCGCGGCGCCAGGTGTCTATTTCCTTGCGGACGGCTCCGCCGCCGCGGCCGAGGCCGTCGCGCTGCTGCAGACCGTCGCCGAGACGCTGCCGGCACCAGACGGCAACATCTTGCTGTGGCGAGTCCGGGACGGCGAGGGCTTCGGCACGATCGCCCGACGCCTCGGCACCAGCACACGAACGGCGACGCGTGCCTGGGACCGTATCGTCTCCGAGTTCCGCCGGTCGCTGACCGTTTGATTTGGTACCTGCCCAGAGTCTGAAGATCCGGCATCGTCGGCGGTCACTGGAGAGAGCGCAGAAGGGTGCCGGCAGAACAGCGTACGCCCAATCATTGGGCGATGACCGACGTCAGCAAACCGTCCAGTTACCATGCGGGCACCCGCTTCGCGGTCGTGGTCAAGGTGTGCCAGAACCTAGTCCGCAACGGAGCGGGCGAGCGCCTCGTCGATTGCCGCTTGCAGGGACGCCGCGGAAGCGGAGAGGCGCTCGCGGGCACCGGTTCGCCGGCGCTGGTCGGTGCCGAGGCGGAGTGCTTCCTGGTCGAGGTAAGCGCGGGTGGCAGCGGGAGATGGGGCGCCCGTTGCGGTCCGGCGTTCGAGGAAGCGACGGGGCGCGAGGTAGCGGCTGATCGATTCGAACTCAACTTTCAGCTCGCGACCGATCACCATCAATGCAGCGGCGTCAATGATCTCCGGGGTGATCCCGCTGACGTCGATCCCCTCGCCGATGATCCGAGCCGTCACCCTCGCCGCGATGCTCTGAGCGGTGCCGGGGTCGAGCTGCTCCTCGATCATGAGGAAGTCGGCCAGATCGCTACTCGTCGTGTGGCCTCGCCCCGCGCGGTTGGCCAGGTATGCCCGATTGGTCTCGAGGTCATTGCCGAGGAGCACCGCGGTCTCCTTCAAGACTGTGATGCACCGCTCGACCGCGGCGAAAACACGCGTGAGGACTTCGTCGATGCACCAGGCGATGGGTCCATAGGGGAGATCCGCGACAGCGCTCCGTAGCGCCTGCGCGTCTGCCTCAATCGCGCGCGTCCCGGCGAGGAGTGCCTCAAGTCGGGTTGGAACGCGGAGTTGGGGCAGGTCCGGCACCGCCGTGGTCCACGATTCGGCCAGTCGGAAGCTATCGGGTTCGGTCCGCAGCCACGTTCGCAGTTCGACGATGAAGCGCCGGACCGCGATTGCCATGCCCGACGTCAAGTCTGCAATCGCGACGGCATGATCGACGGCCGCGACGGCGTCGAGGGTATTCACGATCGGGCCGTCGAAACCGAGCAATTCGGCAGCGCGCTCCCGTTCGATCCCGAGTCCTGTCGACGCGAGCGCGGCCGCGCCGAGCGGGGACCGGTTCACCTCGGCATAGACGCCGGTCATGCGCGCCGCCGTACGGCCTAATGGACCGATCAGCCCGCCCAGGAAGTGCCCGAAGTTCGTCGGCTGGGCAGGCTGTCCACCAACGTAGGCCGGCATCAGCGTGGTGACATTGGCCGCGGCGAGATCGAGGGAAGCCCGGCGCGCAGCGTCGAGCGCGTCGCCAAGTTCGAGGACCGAGTCACGCAAGGCGAGTCGGGAGACGGTCGCGACGGTGTCAGCGGTCCCTCTGCCAACACGCGAAGTGCCGGAAACACCGGCCGGAGTCTGCGCATCGAGTCGGTTGTCGAAGTCCGCCACCAAGCCTGCGAGGGTCGCCTCGGGCGGCTGGGCGGCTGAGACCGCGTCGATCACGGCCAGCAGCCTTGATCTCGCATCGTCGTCGATCAGTCCTGCGTCGAACAGCATGACGACGTGGGCGGCAACCGTTTGTCCCACGTAGTCCCAAAGTGTTCGCTGCTGCGCGCGCGATTCTGGAGCCGATCCGTTCATGGGTCTCCTGTGCTCAAATCGATCCGGCGGCTGCCCGAACGCCGATCATGTGGTATCGCCGGCACTCGCTGTCGACGCGATGGTCAGGGACGATGGTGGGGATGCGATCTCACCCGGGGGATCGGCGGGCCGACCGGGCCAGACGGTGTGGCGCAGGATCAACAGGACGGCCCCGCCGACGATCAACGCGCCGCTCACCCAGTGGGCGGCCTTGAGCGGACCAATGTAGAGACTGTCGGTTCGCGCGCTTTCCACGATCAGGCGGGCGACGCCGTAGAGGATGAAATAGGACCAGAGCGCGTCGCCTTCGCGCAGCTGCCGGCGGCGGGGCATTTGCAGCACAAGCCAGATGAGGAACGCGGCGATGCCGACGTCGAGGACGGCCTCATACAGGAACGTCGGATGAAACGTTGCGTATTGCTCGTAGCCGGCGGGACGGCGGTCGGGGTCAATCGTGACGGCCCACGGGAGGTCGCTCGGTGTTCCGAACGCCTCCTGATTGGCCCAGTTTCCCCACCGTCCAATTGCTTGCCCGATCGGAACGGCCGCGATCACCACGTCGGCCCAGGGCAGAAAACGGTCTCCCCGGCGGCGGCAGAAGAAATAGAAGAGGAGGACACCCGCGGCGAGGGCCCCATGGATAGTGAGACCGCCGAGGCGAATATTGATCGCCTCACCCGGGTTGTCGCGATAGAAGTCCCACTTGAGGGCAACGTAGTAAAGGCGGGCACCGACGATCGCGCCAAAGACGACCCAGGGCGCGACGTCGAGGATGAACTCTGGATCCATACCGCGCCGGCGCGCCAGGACACGGATAATCGCAATGGCGACCACAATCCCCGTCAGGATGAAGAGCGCGTACCACCGAATGCTCAGGCCGCCGATGGTCAGCGCGACGGGGTCATGAAGCGTGGGCAAAGAGCGTTTCCCTTATCCGAGTCGATCGCATACGTTCCGACGGTCCGGCGACTCCGCGTCGCCCTGCACAACGTCTGCGAGTGTCCGACGCTCGACCGCCGAATCAATAGTAGGACCGTCGCGTCCGAGATGCGAACGATTGGTAACTCTTACCGGTGCAGGAGCGTCTAGTTCCGATCGCGAACAGATTCAGAGGTCAGGTGGCGTCTCACCTACTGCGGGCGAGGGGACAGGCAACCAGACCACCATCGTCGTCCCTTTCCCCTCACCCGGACTTTCAGCCCAGATCCGGCCGCCGTGGCGCTCGACGATATTCCGGCAAATGAAGAGACCAATACCAAGACCAGGCAGATTGTCCGTTATCGCGTTCGCAGCCCGGTCGAACGGCTTGAAGATCGACTCGAGTTCGGAGGGAGGCAGACCGATGCCCGGGTCGGTGACAGTCAAACGGACAGCATCGTCGCCTGTCGCCAACGCGATCCGAATCTTGCCCCCTGCTGGCGTGTATGTCACAGAATTGTCGAGCAAGTTCGTCAGCACCTGCTCAAGCCGGTCCACATCGGCGACGACGATGGCCGCACCGCTTCCGAGGTCGGTGACAAACCGATGCTTGCCCTTGCCGTACTGCTCCTGGTAGCTCATCGCGACCCGCTCGACAAGTTCCCCAAGATCGACGGGCTGCAGGCGAAGCGGTAATTGGCCGAGGCGGATGCGCGAAATATCGAGCATATCCTCAACGAGCGCCGCGAGGCGGCCTCCAGCGGCGAACAGACGATTGACGAAGCGAGCAACGCGTACCGGATCGGAGACCTCGCCGCCGATTTCGCGACGCAGTAGTTCGGCAAAGCCATTGATCGTCGTAATCGGTGTTCGCAGCTCGTGCGCGGCCACCGACAGGAATTGGTCGCGGGCGGCGATGGCGGTTTGCGCTTCTCGGTAGAGGCGCGCGTTGTCCATCGCCAGCGCGGCCCGACGTGCAAGATCTTTGGCTAGCGCAAACTCGGATGGACCGAACCGACCAGGAACGGAGGACCCAAAACTCAGCACACCGATGGTCATGCCCCGCGCGATCAGTGGGACCGCCACGGCCGACCGGAAGCCGAAGGCGCGGAACTCCTCCCGCGCTACCGGGTCGTCGACGTGAATCGCCTGCTCTTCGTCGTCGATCACCGGATAGAGAAGTGCTTGACCCGTCCGCAAGGCGGCGCCGGGTCCAGTCCGCGACTGTGGATTGACCGGCCGGCGACGACGCAACACCAGGAGTCGCTGCTCCAGTTCCGGGTCGACATGGGCAACCGCGACGTCTCTGACCTGCCCCGATTCATTGACCGCGTCGACGACGCACCAGTCGGCAAAGTGGGCAACAACTTGTCTCGCCAGTGTCGTCAGCGTGGTTTCGGTGTCGAGGGATGCGGCGAGGAGTTCGCTCGTCTGGGCGAGGAAGCGGAGATCGTCTTCGACCCGCTTTCGCTCGGTGACGTCTCGGCAATTAGCGACAATCCCGTTGATCCCCGTGTCGTCGAGGAGATTGGTCGGGGTGATCTCCAGCCAATGCCACGAACCGTCGCGATGGCGGAAGCGCAACTCGATCGGCGGGTTGACACCGGGAGTCCGCGCGGCGCGAACGTACGCGAGGCGCAGCCGCTTGACGTCGTCCGGATGAGCGCGAAAGAGATTGTCGCTTCCGACGACATCCTCCGGCGGTACCCCGATGATCCGCTCCATCGCCGGGCTGGCATAGCGGACCACGCCAACACGGTCGACGATCACGATCACGTCGGATGCATTTTGCACGAGCGACCGGAAGCGCTCCTCGCTGCGCCGCAACTCTTCTTCAGCCCGACGGCGCTCGGTCACGTCCTGCAGATAAATCGACAGACCTTCGGCGGCGGGATAGGCGTGCACCTCCAGCCACCGATCCAAGACAGGAAGGAGCGCGTCGAATTCCACCGCCTCTTGCGCCGATGCGGCGTGTCGGAGCCGAGTCGCGAAGTCGGAACCGACGGCGTCGTGGAAGACCTCCCAGAAATCCCGTCCGATCACCTCCTCGCGCGGCCGGCGCAGCAGTTCGCCGGCACGGGCGTTCAAGTACGTCAGCCGCCAACCGGTATCGAGTGCGATAAAGGCAGCGGTGATCCGCTCTAAGGTGTCGGTAATTCTGCGCTGCGCCGCTTCGGCTTCGGCTCGGGCGGCTTCCAGTTGCACCAGCCGCAGTCGCTCTTCCTCGAGTCGCTTACGACCGGTGACGTCCATCGTGATACCGATGAGCCGCGTTGCCTCGCCGTGCTCCCCGCGCTCGACTGGGCGCCCCTTGCCGGCGAGCCACCGCACGTTGCCCGTGCCCGGGTGAATGACCCGAAACTCGACCTCGTACTCAGCCCCGTGATGAATCGTCACCGAGTCGGCTTGCCGCAAGCGATCGTGGTCATCGGGGTGAATCAGCCTGTACCACTCGGGCGCCGTGAGATGCGGTGTTCCTGGCGACAGGCCGTAGAGCGGCCCCATGTGTTCAGACCAAAAGACCTGCCCGGTCACCGTGTTCCATTCCCACGTCCCCATATCGGCGGACTCGAGCGCCAACCGCAGTCGCGTTTCGCTGGCGCGGGCAGTCTCGTAGAGGTCAGCGCGCTCGACGGCGATACTCAGATGCTCGCCGACGGCGGTCATCAAACGGAGGTCGTCCATGCCGAGACGGTGATTACCGGAGCTCTCGACGTTGAGAACCCCGGCAACCCGACCCTTATGGAAGAAAGGCACACAAACCTCCGACACGATCCCTGGGATCGCACCGAGAAAGGCAGGGTCGGAGCCGACATCTTCGAGCAGAACAGGGCGACCCGTTTGCGCTACCCGCCCAGTCACGCCCCGGCTGACCGGGATCCGGTCGAGCACAGAATCGTAGCCAACCTGATGTTGGATCACGAGCGATTCCCGGTCTTCGAGCAGGTAGACACTTACGTGGATGTAGCCGAACGTCGAGGCGACGGCCTCGACAACCTGACGAAATATGGCAGGAAGCTCAAGTTCCCTGCCGAGAGCGGTGCGAACCTCATGCAGGAGCGAGAGTTCACGCGCCTGGCGTACGGCCGAGCCGACGAGCTCGCCGTAGCGTTCCTCGTCCGCGCGTCGCGCATCTTGAGCGTGGATTCGGGTCGCCTCGACACGTCTCAGGGCAAATGCGAGCCGTGCCTCCAGGTTGGCGAGATCGGCTGGCAACAGCAGCACCTCGTCTACCCCCGCGGCTCCGGCCAAAGCAAGGGCCTCCGCGTCGCCCGTCCCAATCACGGCGATCCGGATAGGACGGATGCCGCCCGATTGCTCGATCGGCAACGTCGCCTTCAGGTCGGCATGGAGCAGCGAATGCTCGTCTTCGACGACCAATCCACACAATGGCCCGACCTGAGGATTCCCCGGAGTGCGCCCCTGTTCGACGACGTAGCCAAGTCGCTCAAGACGGTCGGTTAGCGTCTGGCGAACTTCGTCGTCGCGCACTCGGAGGCACATTACTGCGCTCCGACCGGACGGCGGTGGGGGATCATCGGTTACCTGGAGCCGTCCACGTACTGACATGACGCCCCTCAGCGGTTCAGGGAGCGGACGGCCACATGGTCGATGCTTATATGATAGCGGCTATGGGAAGACGACTGCCCGCTCGCGGTCCCCGTAAGCGCCGGATTCAATAATCAGGGGTGATCCGCTTCGCCTCGCCAGCGCGAACCGCCAAGAACGATTCGATTTCGTCGGCGGTTGGGAGCGCATCAATGGCTCCCCGGCGCATCGTCGTGAGCGCGCCGGCGGCCGAGGCAAAGACGATGTCTTCGCGGTCCAGTCGCTCCCATTGGTTAGCAATCAAACGGGAGACGACGGCGGCGGTGAAGGCGTCGCCGGCTCCTGTTGGATCGACCGCATCAACGGCAAAGGCCGGGACGAATCGGTCCGCGGGCGCGCGGAGCAGGCCGCGCATCCCAAACCATGCCCCGCGCGCACCGTCGGTCAGCACGACGAACGGCGCGCCGTAACGATCCAGGCGAGCCAGGGCAGACTCCGCATCATCCACGGGGAAAAGAGACTGCGCGTCGTCGAGGCTCAGCTTCAAGAGCGTGGCTTGATGTAGAAGGGGCTCGCAGGCCGTGCGCGCGGCGGCGAGATCGGGCCAGATCGTGGGCCGCAGATTGACGTCGAAGCAGAGCGGTACATTCGATGCTGCGGCGATCTCGGCGGCCCGCATCACGGCCGAGCGAGACGGTTCAGCCGCGAGCGCGACGGATCCAACGACCATCGCGCCGACGCGATCGACGCCGGCGGCAGCTACGTCGTCCGGCGACAGGAGTCGATCGGCGAGGCGGAGTAGGCGAAAGTGACCGTCGCCGCGGGTGTCTCTCCACGCGAAGGCGATCGTTGTCTCGGCATCCGGCGTTGCCCGAAGGCGCGTGGTGTCTACACCCTTGGCGGCCAGGGTGGCTCGGAGCCGCGCCCCGAACGGATCGTCGCCGACGACGCCGCAGAAGGCGCTGGCCGTGCCGAGCCGGGCGAGGGCGACCGCCGCGTTCGCCGGTGCACCGCCGGGACGAGCGGCAAAGGCAGTGACGTCCTCCAGCCGCGTCGCGTCATCGGAGGCGATCAGATCGATCAGCACCTCGCCGAGGCAAAGCACCGGCACCGCTTCGGCACGACCGCCGATCACGTGGTGGCGGCCCCAGATGGGACCGCCGCACCTGAGGTGTCGCGGCGAACCTCAAAGACATACTGAATGCTTTCGAGTTTGTGGAGGATCCGACTGAGCTGGCCAACATCGATGACTTCGAGAGTAATGTCGAGGGTCACCGTGCGGTCGTCGTGCGTCGTCGTCGCCACATAGAGAATGTTGACTCGCTCATCGGCGAGGAGCGTGCTGATGTCCTTGAGCAGACCGACTCGGTCCCAGGCGGTGAGTTTGATGCCGACCGCGAAGGTCTCGTCCTTCGACGACTCACCCCACGAGACCGGCACCAACCGTTCGGGATCGGGCCGGTTGACGACGTTGAGGCAGTCGGTCCGGTGGACCGTGATGCCCCGGCCGCGAGTCACGTAACCGACGATCGGGTCGCCGCTGACCGGCTTGCAGCATTGCGCCAGGTTCGTCAGCAGGTCGCCAACCCCGGTCACGGTGAGGCGTTGCGGGGTGTTTGGCTTGGGAACGTGTGGCGTCGCCGCAAGCAGGTCCCTGGCTCCGTTCTCGCCGAGACGCGAGGCGATGGACTGGGGCGAGACGCCGCCGTACCCGATCGCGGCGAGGAAGTCGTCGACCTTGGTAAAGCGCGGGAAGTGCTTGAGGAGTTCTTCGGGCTTGTGGTCGAGGCCCAGGCGCCGCAGTTCCCGATCGAGGGTCTCGCGGCCCTGGGCGATGTTCTCGTCACGCTCCTGCCGGCGGAACCACTGGCGGATCTTCTCGCGGGCCCCGGCGGTGGTGACGTAGCCGGCGTCTTCCTGCAGCCAGTCGCGGCTCGGCCCTTTCGTCTTGCTGGTGAGGATCTGGACGACCTGGCCGTTCTGGAGCTTGGTGTCGAGACGGACCCACTGATCGTTGACCTTGGCGCCGACGCAATGGTGGCCGACCTCGGTATGGACGCGGTAGGCGAAGTCGATCGGCGTCGCCCCGGACGGGAGCTCGAAGATGTCGCCCTTCGGCGTGAAGCAGTAGATCTGGTCCTGGAAGACGTCCGACTTGAGCGACTCGACGAACTCCTCGGCGTCCTTGACCTCCTCGCGCCACTCCATCAACTGGCGAAGCCAGGCGATCTTCGCCTCGACGCGGGCGTCGCTTTTTGTCCCTTCCTTGTAGCGCCAGTGGGCAGCGACCCCGTATTCGGCGATCTCGTGCATCTCGTGGGTGCGGATCTGGATCTCCAGGGCGCGGGTCGCCGGGCCGACGACCGCGGTGTGGAGACTCTGGTACATGCTCTCCTTCGGGGTGGCGATGTAGTCGTCGAACTCACCCGGAATGGGGTGCCACATCGCGTGGATCACACCAAGGGCACCGTAGCAGTCTCGCTTTTCGTCGACGAGGATGCGGATACCGATGACGTCGTAGATGTCCTCGAAGGAGCGCCGCTTTTGTTGCATCTTTCGGTAGATCGAATAGATGTGCTTACCGCGTCCCTTGAGCTGCGCTTCGATTCCCGCCTCTTGGAGCGCCGACTTCAACTCGTTCATGACGCGCTCGATGTAGTTGGCATGGCCGCGTCCGCGTTCGTCGAGTCTGCGCTTCAGCGTTTCGTAGTCGTTCGGCTGAAGGTAACGGAACGCGAGATCCTCGAGCTCGGACTTGATCGGCCAGATACCGAGGCGGTTCGCCAGCGGCGCATAGATCTCCATCGTCTGCTGGGAAATTCGGATCTGCTTCTCGCGCGGCATCGCGCCGAGCGTCCGCATGTTATGGAGGCGGTCGGCAAGCTTGATCAAAACGACGCCGATGTCGTCCACCATCGCTAGGAACATCTTGCGCAGACTCTCTGCCTGCGCCGTCCGTTCGCGCGTGGCAGAGTCGCTGTCCGCGGTCCAGGGAATCCGGCCGAGTTTTGTGACGCCGTCGACGAGCCGTGCGATCCGTTCGCCGAACTGCTTTTCGAGCTCCTCGCTCTCGACACCGCTGTCTTCGACGACGTCATGGAGGAGTGCGGCGGTTACTGTCTCGGAATCGAGGCGCATGCGCGCAAGGATGGCGGCAACCTCGATCGGGTGGACGACGTAGGGCTCGCCCGACTTACGACAAACCCCGCCGTGTGCCTCGATCGCGAAGTCGACCGCGCGTTGAATCAATTCGAGGTTGGCAGTCGGTAGATGCTCGCGGACGGTCGCCTCGAGTCCGGCGGTCGCCTCGATAATTGCCGGATCGAGGGGTGCGACGGGCACCACCATGGTCCCGCTGCCCGGGCCGTCGAGGGGATGGGTATGATCTGTCGGCGCCTGCCGCGTCTGCGACCTTGTGCTGACCATCTTCTCGCGCTTCGGTTGTCATCGGTAGTCGTGGGAGAGGCCGTGCCCGGCATCATTGTATGCCGAGCACAGACAGGCGTCAACGACTCTTGTGAGAAGTGTCACAAAGTACCGCGGCGGATCAACTGCCAGGCGCATTCATTTGATCCGCATGGAAAGTATCGCTCAGACGCCGACTAACGAAGCGGCTCGACGCGGACCGCATCCGACGACAGACAACCATCTTCGACGATGAGGGCGACGCCTCCGGCCGGCAACGGCCGGTCTTCGTCCTGGACATCGAAGTAGATGACGCCGTCGATTGAGCCGATGATGCGGTTCCCCTTGACCTCGAGCGCGAGCTCGTAGGGGCGGTCTCGCTCGACGGCGAACGGCGCGACACCGAGGACCGTCATGAGATCGCGCGCCTTCACCAAACGGGCGGTTCCTGCTTCGTCCAGGAGAAGGGCATAGTAGCGGCGAAGACCGCCGACGCGGGCGCCTAGACCGCCCGACTTGGCGAGACGAATGGTCACCGGGGCGGAGACACGGTAGTCCGTCCAGTCACGCGTCCCCTGACTGATGAGGCCGGTTCCCTCGTTCTGGACAATGCGGTACGGCTCCGGCCAGCGACCCTCGAACTGGTCGACCGCGTCGACCCAGGCGCGTCGCCAGAGTTCCCCGGCACCTGATGGCCGGCCGAGTGTGAGGTGCGGTGCGCCATCCCAGGTCAGATAGTCGAGATAGACGGTACCCGAGGCATCGCCACCTGCTGAGGTCACTTCCAGACCGACGGCGAAGATTGGCTCACCGCCAGAATCGGGAACTCGCCAGGTCAGATCTGCTTCCGCGCCGGCATCGATCGAGACGGCAGGTCCGGAATTGAGGGTCGCGGCGTCTCCAGGACCGTAGGTTCGGACGAATAGGCGGCATAGGACAGGAAATTTGTTCGTCCGATCGGTGCCAAGACTGGCGCGAAGGGTTTGGCCGGAGTGGAGGATCGGCGAGGCATAGAGGGCATAGCCCGGCATCGCGATCGCCTCGGGAGGGATGAAGGCCGGCGTCGCGACGCGGGCGGTGGCGCCGGGGCCGCGAAGATCGTACGAGATCGCCAGGCTGCGCTGTCCGTTTCGGCTGTGACCCTCGACATTGCGCGTCGTTGCGTTGGCGCCGGATTCGGACTCCTCGATCTCGAAACCCTGGACGCTGCCAGGGAACTTGAATCGGCAAAGGCGGCGTTCGCATCGGCGAATGGGGTCGTGTAGTACCGGTCGAGACCGACCATGAACCAGCCGTCCTTCTGCATCTGGTCCAGTTTGGTCAAGGCATCGACAAACGCAGGATCGGTCCATTGTGCCGCGCCGGTGAGGGCTTCATAGACCTTCTGCGGTCCGGCGGCATGATTGAGCATCTCGCCAACGAACCACTCGTTCGCCGGGCGCCATTCCTGGTTCGCGTGGGCGAACTAAATGATCCCGGCTTCCTTGATCTGGGCGGATGGTGGTCGGCAAGGGCTTGCCGATAGCCTTCGACGCGGCCCTCGCGCGGCGGAGTGCCGACGATGCCGGCGACCATGCCGATTCGCGTGTGCCCGCGATC
>JAXDKI010000442.1:0-3885 GCA_034667245.1 Thermomicrobiales bacterium
AGAGACGGAAAGACGGAGGGGAGGCGCGCTCCGGGAATCGTCCGCCCTCCGTACCTTGCGACTAGAGGAGCTCTCAATCAATGCTCTTCGTAGGTGTTTACTGTCCGTCTGTCCGTCTTTCCGTCTGTCCGCCTCTTCGTCTTTCCGTCTGTCCGTCTCTCCGCCTCTCCGCCTCATCGTTCCTCGCGGACGTAGGGGCGGCCGAGGGCGGCAGGGGCACCGAGGCGACGGCGGCCGGCTTCGCCGGTGGCGAGAACGAGGACGGCGATGGTGAAGAGGTAGGGGAGCATGCTTAAGAAATAGGGGGAGATGCCGACGCCGACGCTCTGGAGGCGGAACTGCCCGGCCTCGACGCCGCCGAAGAGGTAGGCGCCGAGGACGGCTCGGGCGGGATTCCAACCCGCGAAGATCACCAGCGCCACCGCGATCCAACCCCGACCGGCGGTGATGTTCTCCGTCCAACCGGGATTGGTTCCGAGCGAGATCGCCGCGCCACCGAGTCCGCCGAGTGCGCCGCCCACGATGACGTAAAGGTAGCGCAACCGCGTGACGCTGACGCCCATCGCGTCGGCTGCCTCTGGCCGCTCGCCGAGGGCGCGTAGGTGCAGCCCCTGACGAGTGCGGTACACATAGAACCAGAGGAGTGGAACCAAGACGTAGGAGAGATAGACCAAGGCGTCCTGGTTGAAGAGGATTGTGCCAAGGCGGGGGATGTCGCTGAGGAGCGGGATCGCCAGCCTGGAAAAGTCGTCCTTGGGAATCTCGCCGGCAAGGTTGCGACCGAGGTAGGCGGAAAGACCGCCGCCGAAGATCGTGAGGGCAAGACCGCTGACGACCTGATTCGCCCGTAATGAGATCGTCAGGACGGCGTGGATGAGTGCCATCGCGCCGCCGACGGCGAGTGCTCCGATGGCACCAAGCCAGGCGTTGCCGGTCCACTGAGAGACGGCGAAGCCGCCGAGGGCGCCCATCAGCATCATCCCCTCGACGCCGAGGTTGAGCACACCCGCCCGTTCACAGAGCAACTCGCCGAGGCAGGCATAGAGGATCGCCGTCCCCGCCGGGATCGCGGCGGCCAGCACCGCAGTCAGGAAGGCGATCGACCAGACGTCATCCACGACCAGCACCTTGAGAGGATTGATGGCTGAGGGGCCCAGGGGGTGCCCCGGACTGAGGGGCCAGGGAAATACGGTAGCGCGTGAGTACCTCGCCGCCGAGCAAGAAGAAGAGGATCGCGCCCTGGAGCATCGGCGCGACGGAGGAGGGGAGACCGACGGCTAGTTGGAGTTGGTCGCCGCCGACCAGGACGGCGGCGAGGAGGAAGGAGACCCCGACGATACCGAAGGGGTTGAGGCGGGCCAGCCAGGCGACGATGATCGCGGTGTAGCCGTAGCCGGGCGAGAGGTTGCGCTGGAGTTGGTGGGCGATGCCGCCCACTTCGCTCATCCCGGCGAGACCTGCGAGCGCACCGCTCAGTGCAAGCACGACGACGATCTGCTGTCGCGTGCGCATTCCGGCGTAGCGGGCCGCGCGCGGGTTCTCGCCCATCACGCTCAGCTCGTATCCCCAGCGCGTCCTGCGGAGCGCGATCCAAAGGAGGAGCGCGGCGACGAGGCCGAAGAGGAGTCCGAGGTGAACGCGATAGGTTCCGTAGTGGGGCAGGTAGGACGCGTCGGGGAACGGTTTGGTACCGGGGAAGCCGAACCCCTGGGGGTTTTTCCAGGGACCGAGGACGAGATAGTCGGCGAAGAGGATCGCGACGTAGTTGAGCATCAAGCTCGTGATCGTCTCGTTAGCGCCTAGGTAGGCCCGCAGCACTCCGGGAATGAACCCCCAAATCGCACCGCCGATCAGGCCCGCGATCATCATCGCCGGGATCAGGAGGGCGGACGGCCAACTCGGAAAGAGATAGAGAGCCGTCCCGGTGGCGGCGATCGCGCCGAGATAGAACTGCCCCTCCGCGCCGATGTTCCAGAGCTGCATGCGGAACGCGATCGAGACGCCGAGTCCCGTCAGGAGGAGCGGGATTGCCTTGACGAGCGTTTCGGCGACACCGAACCGGTCGCCGAGCGAGCCGCGTAGCATCGCCCGGTAGACCTCGAACGGATTCTCTCCCGAGAGCAAGAGCAAGACGCCGCAGGTGATGAGCGCCAGGAGGATCGAGAGGAACGGGACAAGGATCGTTGCCGCCCGCGACGGCGTGAGGACCCGCTCGAATCGGAGGCGCCTGCCGGCAACGGCGATGTCAGCCATGGGCGAGCGCCGCGTCCGGTCGGATCCCGGCCATCAGGAGACCAAGGTGCTCCGGGTCGGCCCCGGCCGCCGGTACGGTTCCCATGATCCGACCGCCGTATATGACCGCGATCCGGTCGGACAGCGCCAGCAGCTCGTCGAGGTCCTCGGAGATGAGGAGGATCGCCGCGCCCCTTCGCCGCTGCTCGCGCAGCAACCGATGGATCGTCTCTGTGGCGCCGACATCCACCCCGCGTGTCGGGTGGACGGCAACGATGACGCGCGGTTCGCCGGAGAGTTCTCGTGCCAGGAGGAGTTTCTGCTGGTTGCCACCCGACAGGAGGCGCAGTCGGGTCCTCCGGCTCGGCGTCTTCACGTCGTAGTCGTGGATCAAGCGGTCGGCAAAGGCCTCGATCGCGCGAGGGACGAGGAAAACGCTTCGAGCAAGCGGTGGGCGATCATAACCGCGGAGGATCGCGTTGCCGGCGATGTCCATGTCGGGGATCAGTCCGTCGGCCAGGCGGTCCTCCGGCACATGGGCGACACCGGCCGCCGCGATCGCGGCCGGCGAGCCGTTGGTGAGGTCGCGGTCGTCGACGCGGACGGTGCCGCTCGTGGCGCGCCGGAGCCCGGTGATCACCTCGGCCAGCTCCCGCTGACCGTTGCCCGCCACCCCGGCGATCCCGAGGACCTCGCCCTCGCGGACGTCGAGATCGACGTCGATGAGCGAGGGCAAACCCTTGTCGCCGAGCGCGCCGATGCCGCGTAACTCGAGGGCGGAAGAAGCGACGGTCTCGACTCCTTCCTCTTCGCGCCCCTCGTCGTCCGCCTCTTCGGCCGGGTGCTCGACAAGGGGTGCCAGCTCGCGCCCGACCATCAGTCGCGCCAGGGTGTGGCGGTCGGTCTGTCGTGCCTCGACCGTCGTGACGGTCTTGCCGCGCCGGAGAACCGTGATTCGGTCGGCGACGGCGAGGACCTCGTCCAGTTTGTGGGAGATGAAGACGACGCAGAACCCCTGTGCCGCCATCCCGCGCAAGGTTCGGATCAACCCTTCGGCTTCCTGCGGCGTGAGCACGGCCGTCGGTTCGTCGAGGACCAGGATCTTGGCGCCACGGAATAACGCGCGCAGAATCTCGACCCGCTGTTGCTCCCCGACGGAGAGCTGCCAGATTCGCGCCTGGGGATCGATCTCGAGTCCGAATCGCTTCCCGAGCGCCATCACCTCCTGCTCGACCGCGCTGGTCTCGAGCCGGGTCCCTTGCCCCTCCCGCCCCAGGAGCATGTTTTCGGCGACCGTGAAGGTTTCGACCAGCATGAAGTGCTGGTAGACCATCCCGATCCCGTGCGCGATCGCGTCCCGCGGCGAGCGGAACTGCACCGTCTGCCCGGAGATCGCCACCGTTCCCGCATCGGGCCGGTACAACCCGGCGAGGATGCTCATCAGGGTGCTTTTGCCGGCGCCGTTCTCCCCGATCAGCGCATGGACCTCGCCAAAGCACGCCTCGAAGTCGACGTCGTCATTCGCGACGACTCCGGCAAACCGCTTGGTGATCCCGCGCATCTCGATCGCGTGCAAGCCATCAGCCATCAGGGACGACGCCTCGGACGGAACCGCTTCGCTCCGCGAGATCTTTCGAACTGTCCGTCTGTCCG
>JAXDKI010000443.1:0-4765 GCA_034667245.1 Thermomicrobiales bacterium
ATCGCCTGCATTAGGGACGGCGGTCGGTAGCAGCGGACGCCGTGATCGCCGTCGACAGACCGTCCGTGGTGACTGGCATTGCCCCTCAGAATGAACTCCCTTCTCTGTCCACCAGCGTGGGTGGGGAGGTCCGTCGTTCACCCGCCCCGGTCGACATCGTAGCGGTTGAACCTGACACCTTCTGGCAGGAATACGACGTGCTTTGGTTCCGCTGATCGCAAGCGACCATTGACTCCGTGGCGCGCTGCGTCATTGCGATGTGCATCGTTTTCACGACGCGCGCGCCTTGCTCGGTGGTGGAAGATGACATCATGGAGGATCAGGTGCCGGCGTGTCGATCGGCCGAACGTGGCGTTCCACGTCGCCCCTGCTGTATCCCGCCGACTCGTCGGTCCCGTGGCAAGCCGAGGCGTAGGTCCCGTTGCTCTTGGAAGGGACTCGGAAGCTTTTCCGCGGTAAGGATCCCTGCGATGCGCCGTCATTCGAGGAGGGCACCGATGGCAAGCGATCCCAACCTGTCCAACGTCCCACCAACCGGCGCTTCCGGCGACGCTCATCCGCTCACCGGGTCTTCAGGGGCCAATCCGTCTGCCGGGGGCACAGGCGAACTCCCGACGTCATCGTCAGACGGAGTATCCATGCTGACGGGCCCGTCGGCGGACGCTGGTTTGACTCCGCCGCCCGCTCCGGTGACCGGCACGACGGGCACCGCAGCGTCATCTTCGGGACCGACAGGGCCTGAAGCGGGCACTACGGGAAGTGCTGGTCCTCTTACGGGACCGTCGGCAGGAGTAACGATGCCGACGGGGGCTTCTGCTGGCAGAGGTGGGACGCTACCCGCGGGCTCGGTGACCGGCGCGACGGGTGCCGGCGCATCGTCCACGGGGTCCACGGGAACTGATGTGCTTGGGAGAGGAGTCGCCGAGGCGCCGACGGGACCTACCGGACCTCCCGGTGGAGCAACGATGCCGATGGGGCCTTCGGCAGAAGCCGGTCCGACCTTGCCTGCGGTGCCGACGACCGGTGCGACCGCCGGTGCCGGGTTGACCTCGGGGCACACTGGGCCGGTGGGGGGCACCTCGGGGAGCACCGGTCCCCTGACCACGCCGCCGACAGGAACATCGATGCCGACGGGGGCTTCTGCTGGGGTTCGCGGGACGCCGACATCGAGCACGGTGACCGGAACGTCGGGAGCAACCGGCCTGTCATCCTCGGGGCCTACAGGGCCAGACGGGCTGTCGGGCGCGTCTGCCGATTCCCTGACTTCCTTGGCGTCGGGAGGGACACCGCGGCTGACGGGACCTCCGCCGGAAGTCGGAGGAAGGCAACCGACGGCTGCGGCAACCGGGTTGTCGCCTTCGGCAGGCCGAGGGGCGGGGGCCACTCCCTCGCCTCCCAGCAGTCTGTCTCCTCGGGATGGGAAGGCCGATAGCGGATTTGGCGCCGCGCTCCTGGGAACGGCCGCACCTGCCCTCGGGTTGGCGACCATCGTCACGGTCGCCATCTACCTCTACCCGACCAACCTCGGCACGAGCTCGGGTTTTTGGAACGGTTGGGGAAACTACGTCGCCATCGGTGCGGGCATTGCCGTCGCGGTTATCGTGGCTTTTGTCTTGGCCAGCCGCAATCACCCCAGTCCGGATCGAACGAACCCGCGTCAGTACGGCGAGCTTTCCCTGCGCTGCACGATTCTGGACGCGCGCCTCAAGCATCTCTGCGATTGCCAGGGGAAGACGTCCTTGCCCCCGTTTACCAGCTCGATCCTCACGAGCCAGGCGCCGCTCGCCTGCGCAGAGGTCTGTGGGCAATACGAGGCCATCACCGAGGATCTGGCGCTGCAGTCGACTGGACGGACAGGGAATCGGGCCAGTTCTGCCGCAAAGTGGGTGACGGGGTCCGGTTTCATCGACCTCTGGGTCAGGATGCACAACGCCGAGGAGGCGCTCTTCGTCCTCGAATCGAAGGAGCAAGTAGTCACATATGGGCTGGCGGACGAGTCGCGGCTCATGGGGTCGACGATTAGTAACAGGGAGGACCTGTTGGGCAGACTGCGCCGTGCGGTCGCGGTGCTGGGCGGGCGCGAGTATTTTTCCGTTGCGATCGCGGACACGCTTTCGAATATCCCGCCAGAGAATGGCTTTGACAACAAAGAGAGTGAGGAAGCCAAAGCCCACCTCATCTTGCGCGACATTCGGCACGCCATCAACGACTTTCGGGATACGAGCCGGGAAGGGCTGGTGCGCGCCCGCAACCAGTTGATGTGGACCGGCCTGGTGACAGGAGCGGTGTCCTACGTCCTGCTCGTACTGGCAATTCTGGTCCGGACCGATGAAGATGGACTTGTCGCCGCCATGTCGTTCTTTCTTGTCGGGGCCGTCATCGGGCTCTTCGACCAACTGCGCGTCTCGGCGGTCCACGATGGCGCCGAGGAGGACTTTGGGCTGGGCCGTGCACGCCTGATGTACACGCCGGTTCTATCGGGTCTGGCTGGGATCGGTGGCGTCATCCTCACCGCAATGCTCTACGCGACGTTAAGCGGATCGATGCTGAAGTACACGGAGCCTCCGACGCCGACGCCATCACCGACGGAGATACCGTTGGTGATGCCAACGGCACCATCGACGGGGGCCTCGACGGACGACGGCGAGGTGAGCGCCACAGCATCCCCGGACAGTACGACTTCACCGGAGGCCGTTGGTGAGGTGGTCTATTTGGCATCGAGACCCGAACGGTTCCAGGCCGACGCGACCGACACATCGGCGCTGACCGTTACCACAACCCCGACCGAGGAACCGACACGTGAGCCAGTCCCCTCCGACGTCGAGTTCGACCCGCCACCACTGAGCGCGATTTTCGACCTCGGCTTGAACGGCTTCGGTCTGGTGATCGCGGCGGTGTTCGGTCTCACGCCGAGCTTGCTGGTCAATCGCCTGCAGGGTCAGGCAGACAAGTACAAGGCCGATCTCCAGAGCACGAGCGTGCAAACGAGAAGCGGTTAAGGCTGGATAACCGCAGCAGAGGGAGACACGGACGGGTCGCACTCCCCAAGTCTGGCTGTTTCGCGACAGTCCGCGCGTGTCCAGCGGGATGAAGCCGTGAAACCGAGATGGCCGGCGGCTGGCATGCGTGACCTGCCGGCCATCGAGCCGATGCCTCCGTCGTCTCTACGATGGCGCCGCTCGGGTTCATCTGGGCCGGTTCTGGCAAGGAGTGCGGTTGACCCGCTGAGGTCAGTTCGCGTGGGCGCCGAATTCTTGTCTATCTCTGGGCGGAGGGCAGGCCTCGTCGAAGTCCCGGGCGGCGCGTTCTTGCGGCAGGCGGGCGCGTTCGAGATGCCCGAGTTGTGGGGGCAACGACGCGTTGAAGGCGGCGATCTTGCCGTCGAGCTCTTGTGCCCGCTCCATGTACTGCGCGCGTACCCGTGCCCGTTCCGCGTCGAGGACCCGGTGATTGGCCGGGCGCGGGGTGGTGGGGTTGGGGGCGCGAGGGCGACGGAGGATGCGCCACCAGCGGGGACGGTCTGAAGAGGCGGGGCCCGGGTCAGGGACGGTCGGCGGGGCGGTCAGTGAGGTGAGGCGGCGGGCGGTCTCGTCGCGCAGAGTGGCCAGGGAGTCAAGGCCGGCGCGGATCTCCTTGTCGAGCTCGATCCAGGCGGGCGCCATGCCGGCGCTTTTGAGGAGACCGTGCCCGACGTCGATCTCGCCGGTGAGCGGGTTGGCGTCGAATTCGAGTGGCTTGCCGTGGCCCGGCAGGTTGTCGAACTCGCCCTGCTGTTCGGCTTCGGCGACGGTCCGGTCGAGCCAGGAGTGCCAATCCTCGAGGTGGAGAGGTCGTCTCTGAGCCGACTGCTTCTGCTCCTGTTCGTCCATCAACACGATTCCTTTGCTTCGCGTAGCGCCGAGGCTTTCCGCCCGGTCCGAGCGTGTCTCGCTTTCTCCCAAGTATGCAGAACCAAGGCCGAAGCGACCCGAGTCGTCCCTCCCCGCCTGTCTCGCGACGATGGTTGTTGGAGTTCGAACGTCAGCAACTCTTCGAAACATATCGAATTCGCGTGTTGCGTCTTATGTGTAGCATTAACTTCTTTTTTCTATCAACTCGGATCGATTGGCATGCCATCTGCACCTACTCAAGCACTTGGAGCGAACGCGTTCTGAGTTCTCGCGTGAGTTTGCACGAAGGAGTTGCTATGGACCGTACGACACAGGTGTGGCAGATCCCGGAGGGAACGGACGTCGTGGGTGCCGACGGCGATAAGGTCGGCAAGGTGGTCGCCGCAGAGCCTGACTATGTCGTCGTCGAGAAGGGGTTCTTCTTCCCGACCGACTACTACATCCCCACCAGCGCTATCAACAACTTCGACGGCGACAAGGTCTACCTCAACGTCACCAAGGACGAGGCGCTCAATCAGGGTTGGGATCAGCCGATTGGCCGCGCCGACGACACCGATGTGTCCTACGCGAGCGGTACGGCCGGGTTCGCCGACGAGGGTGACCGGCTGGCCGGGGTGACGCCGACCGGTCTCGCCGATCGCGTCGACATGGGCGCGACGGACGCCTCCCTACGCAATGCCGACGTCTACGCCGGGGCGGCCGACCGCCAGTCCCAGATCGGCGGTACGGAGCTACGGGAGGGCGAGACGCTGCGGGTGCCGGTGCACGAGGAGGAGCTGACGGCGACGACGCGGCCGGTCGAGCAGGGCCAGGTCCGGATCGCCAAGGACGTGGTGGCCGAGGAGCGCACCCTGGAGGTGCCGGTGACCGAGGAG
>JAXDKI010000444.1:0-4694 GCA_034667245.1 Thermomicrobiales bacterium
TCTGTCTTGACCTACTTGGTGTCAGCGATAGCCAGTTTTCCTCTTTGCCGGGCTACTCCGTTCCGCGCGTTGACCCGCTGTGGTAGTATGTTCGTACGTGTACGTTCACCCCTCTCGCTCCACTCCCGCCGGGAACGTCGCGCTTGAATCGACCGCCACCGCGGTCTCCCGCGTAGCCCCCGCCGCGCGGTCCGCTGTTTCTGCGGTCTGACCAGACCGTAGCGGTGGACACGTCGCCGTGAGGTTCGGCGCCCCGCGCCGCGCTCCGGCATCTGGAGGGGAAAAGGCCCATGGGCGATCTGCTGCCCGCCGTTGGCCGCCCGCGGGGTTCCGCGTGGCGCGCGCTCCATACCGAAGGCATCGTTTGGGAGGGCCAGGTCCTCATCGTCGGCGCCGGGACCGACCTCGCAACCCGGCTGATCGTCACCCATCAGCGTCTTGCCTTTGCCCGGGGCGGAGCAGTTGCCCTCGACATCGAGCGCGCCTGGCTGCGGCCGGCGCCGACGCTCAACGCCGACGGAACCATTTTGCTCCTGGTCACCCTTCCCGACACGCAGTCGTCGGAACCGATTCGCCTGATGGTGATGGAGGGACGGCGCTCGGCGGCACACCTCGTTTCGCTCCTGACCGGCGCGGGTGTCCGTCCGGTCACTCAGACACTTCCCCTCCGCGTTCCGGAGACGGTTGAGGAACCGGCGGCTTGGCCCCCGGTGAGGTCGCGCCGGGTTGAGACCGCGGAGACGTGGGAGTCGCCCGATGTCCCCTCGGCGATCGCAACGCTTGACGCCGACGACTTCCCGCCGCTCTCACCGAACGACTCTCCTGTGCCCTCCCCGGCGCCCGAGCCGGACGCTCCGCCGGCGCCACGAATGGTCTCGGTATCGACGACGACCACGAATGGGGTCAGCCGCAATCTCGATTGGAGTCTCCAGCCTGTCCAAGGGATGTCGCACCGTTCTTCGCGACAGGGGCGACGCGGGTGGGTGATTCGCCTTAGCGGGCTCGTGCTGCTCGTCGCCGCGGCGGCATACGGGGCGAGCCAGATACCCGATCAGTCGGGTCGCGAGATCGCGTCGCGACTGCCGGGGGTTGCGGTCGAGACGCCGAACGATCCCACCGTAACGCCGACGCCCGCGACGAGCGCGGTCGAGACGGCGACCAAACCGTCTGTGCCAACCGCGACAGTAACGAACACGGCTCGATCTCTCGCCCAGGCTCCGACCGAGGCAACGGTTCGGGCTCAGCAGACGGCCATCGCCCTCGGCGTCGGCGGGCCCAATTCGACCATCGTGCCTCTGCCGGATCCGCCCCCGACGAACCAGCCACGACCGACGAACACCCCGGCAGCGACGGCAACGACCGAACCGACGGCGACGACTCCGCCGACCGAGACTACAGCGCCAACGCCGACCGAGGCGAAGGAATCGACGACCGTCCCGACACCAGAAACGACCGACACCGTGGCGCCGACTGACACGGCCGTCCCGACGGAGACGTTGGAGCCGACGCAGACGCCCACGTCGGAGCCGACGCCGACGGCGGAGCTGACCACGACGCCCCAACCGACCAGGACGCCGAATGCCTCGCCGACGCCGACGGCAACTTCGATCGTGCGCGCCCAGCGGGCGAGTCTCGCCGAGGATGAGGTCGCCCGGCAGGTCGTCGTTGCCGGTGACTTTCGGTACACGATCGAGGCGGCGATCCGCGGCGTCGAGTTGCCGGAACTCGCCTTGCCGAACCCCGGCAACGGGGAGTGGGTGGTGCTGGTGGTCGACGCGCTCAACTGGTCGGACGAGAACGCGGCGTTGGAGATGGCAGACTTCAGGGTGGCGCCGGTCGGCGCCCCGGGCTCGGCGGTCGCGCCGGACGTGGCGACCGACGCGATCGCCTCGTTCCTCGGATTCGTTCCGGCCTTCAAGTCTGGTGACTCGACCCTCTTCGCCCCGGCCGAGAACCACCGCGTCGCCCTGGTCTTCCTGGTCAGCCCCGGTCTTGGCGACCTCACCTTGCTGGCAGGAGAATCGTCGCTCGATCTCGCGTTCAGCTTCGCCCAACCCGCTGAGTTCACCGACCTCAGCAACTCGCCAAAGGCGTCGAAGCTGCTGGAGGCGAAGGTGACCAAGGTGATCGACGGTCAGACGATCGAGGTCGAGGTCGACGGGGAGGTCGCCCAGGTGAACTACCTGGGAATCACAGTCCCGACCGGCGATGCCTGCTACGCCACGGAGGCGACGGCGGCCAACGAGGAACTGGTCGCGGGCAAGACGGTCTGGCTGGAGCGGGAGTGGAAGAACCGGGCGTCGAAGTCGGCCTTCGCTCGCGACGTGTGGGTGGATGGCCCGGGTGGGTCGAAGCTCCTCGTCGCCGCCGAGCTGGCCGCCCGCGGCGCGGCGACGCCGTCGCCGGTCGAACCGGACATCCGGTACGCGGGTATGCTCTCAGCCGCGGCGAGCGCAGCGCAGTTCTCAGGACTCGGGATCTGGAGTGCCTGCGGGGGGCCGCCGCCTGGCGAGACGGCTGAGTGATGGAAGATGCGAACACCGTCATCGCGAGCAGGGTGCAGCAAGCAGCGCCCCTACGAGATGTCTGCACGCGCGTCGTTCGCATGCCTCACTCGTCATACGTCGACGGCGCTCGATCCAGCCAAGCGATGTAGCAGCGCTTCAGCCAGACGGATGTTCACGGTGTGACCCCATGGTCGCCCGAGCCAACTCCTCCAACGCGGCGACTGCTCGATCGCGGGTGACCGATGTGAATTGACCCAGGACCGCTACGACGTCGGTGTCGGCTCGGCCGTTGGGGTGGGAGGTGGGGATGCGGTTGCGCTACCCCCGTTGGGAGTCGGGATGGTGAGGAAGGGGGTGAAGTTGGAGCTGTCGAGGATGGCCCAGTTGACGGTTTTCAGGGTCTCCAGGTAGTTGAGGGAGATGACCTCGGGGTTCTCGCGGACGGCTTTGCCGCGAAGGGCGATAGCATCGGACTCGCCCTGGGCACGGATGCGCTCGGCGTCGGCTTCGCCCTGGGCGAGGTTGGCGGAGCGGAGGGCGTCCTGCTCGGCGGCTTTCGCCTGGTTCGCTTTGGTCTCGATCTCCTCTTTGGCGATCTGCTTCGCCTCGATCGCCTGCTCATACTGGGGTTGGAAGCGCGGCCGCTTAATCTCGAAGTACTCCAGCACAACGCCAGACTCCAGGAAGCGTGGCGCCAGCTCCGTCTCGATCGCGCGGCTGATCGCAGCGAGGTCGCCCGAGTAGATCTCCGCGGCCGTGTACCGCTGGCTGACCTGGCGAACAATCGCGCGGGTATGGAACTTGATGACCTTCTCGTTGACTTGATCCATCGTCCTTGCGACCGACTCGTAGATCTCGCCGACGTTGTCCCGGGGAACACGGTAGCGAACGCTGACGGTGAGTGTCAGCGGCTGGCCATCCCTGGTGACGCCGTCGAGCACGCCGTCGGTGTAGTCGGCGTCGGATCGAAACTCATCTTCGAGTACCTCGTAGAACGTGGCCGCCGTGCGGAAGCAGTGGTATCGCTCCACGATCGGGGCCTTGAAGTGCAAGCCGGGGCCGGCCTCTCCGACGACCTTGCCGAACCGCGTCACCGCGCAGGCCTCGGCGGCGTCGACTTGTTCGGTCAAACCACCGACCAAGATCAAGACGAGGACGAACGCGACGAGGAGCGCGAGACACCCCTTTCCGGCCGACGGCAACCCGCGCCGCACTCCGCCCAAACGGCCGGCGCCGTCGACGAGAAGCCGCCCGGTTGTGGCCGCGCGGTTGCCTCGCCTGTTCCGTTGATCACCCTGATTCTCACTCATCTTCGACGTCCTCCAGGCAATATGGACGGCGCCGTGTGAACCGCATCCGACGCCGCGGTCGACTCTCCGACGCTATTCGGACCCGAGCGCAGAGCGCAACGCCTGGGCGGTCTCCTCCGGCATCGCGAAGCTGTGTTCCGGCCCGGGGAAGACGCCCGAGCGAACCTCGTCGACGTAGGAGGCGAACGCGGCCTCGATGGTGGGACCGAGGTCGGCGTACCGCTTGGCGAAGGAGAGGAAGAGCTTGCTTTCGATGCCGAGAAGATCGGTCGAGACGAGGGTTTGGCCGTCGCAGTCGGGACCGGCGGCGATGCCGATCGTCGGTACGGCGACGGCTTCGGTGACGATCCGTCCCAGCTCGGACGGGATGGCCTCGACGACGATGGCGTAGGCACCGGCGTCGGCGACGGCCTGGGCGTCAGCCACGATCGCGAGGGCGGAGGCGACGTCCTGGCCCTGGACGCCGAAGCTCCCGCCGGCCAGTTGGGGCGTCAGTCCGATGTGACCCATGACGGGGATGCCGGCGTCGACGAGCCGCCGGATTCGGGGTGCGATGATCCGTCCGCCTTCGAGTTTGACCGCGTCCGCGCCGCCCTCCTGGATCAAACGACCGGCGTTGGCGAGGGCCTGCTCGTCGCTGAGGTGGTAGGAGAGGTAGGGCATGTCGGCGACGACGTGGGTGCGGGGTGCGCCGCGGACGACGGCCCGGCAGTGGTAGACGACGTCATCGACCGTCACCGGAACCGGGGTCTCGTATCCCAAGACCACCATCCCGAGCGAATCGCCGACCAGGATCAACTCGATCCCGGCGGACTCGATGAGCCGCGCGATGGGATAATCGTAGGCAGCGAGCATCGTCAGCTTGGCGCCGCCTTTG
>JAXDKI010000445.1:0-13791 GCA_034667245.1 Thermomicrobiales bacterium
GTTCGGGATCGCGGCTGACCTGGCCGACGATCTCGCGGATGCGCGTGTAGTAGGCGGCCTGTGCCGGCGAGAGGGGGTCGCGCCCGTCAAAGCGGGCGAGCCAGGTTGACCGAGAGGCTTCGGTCAGCAGGTCTGTGCGCGGGAGACCGACCTCTTGCGCGAGTTGCTCGGCACCTTCGCCGACAATGAGCACGTGCGGAAGCTCTTCCATCACGCGGCGAGCGAGCTCGATCGCGTCCTGATGGTTCTTGAGGGCGCCAATGGAGCCGGCGCGGAGGCCCCGCCCGTCCATGATGCTGGCGTCGAGCTCGACCTCGCCGAGAAGGTTTGGTAGGCCCGAGAAACCGACGCTGTGATCGTCCGGATTTGCCTCGACGGGTTTGATGCCGGCGACGACGGCGTCGACGGCCGAGCCGCCTGAGCGCAGCACATCGACCGCCTGGCGAATGCCGACCGAGCCGTTGGCGCTGGCGATCACGATCGGCGCCACTCGTTCTCCCTTGTCAGCCATCAATGTGAAGAATCGGCAAGTGCGCGGGCGACCTCGTCTGAGGAGAATGGGGCGAGGTCGACTGTCTCGCCGTTACGAATCAGCTTGAATCCGCCCTCGGGTGGGGTGAGCTTGCCGACCCAGAAACAGGCGAGGCCGCGGTCCCGGCAGGCTTGCTCGACGTCGCGCACCGCCTCGGGTGAGACGGCGGCGAGTAGGCTGCCGGAGGCGAGCATGCCGAGCGGATCGAGACCATAGAAATCGGCAATCGCTTGGGTCTCGGGAAGAATCGGGACGAGGGCCTCGTTGACGACGGCGCCGCAACCGGAGGCCTGGGCGAGCTCAAGGACGCCGGTGGCGAATCCGCCTTCGGTGGGATCGTGGAGCGCGGTGACACCGCCTGCGGCGAGAACTGCCTCCGCGTCGGCGACGACGGAGATTCCGGGGTCGAGGAGGAGGACTGCCGCTCGCTGGACAAGGTCTCGCCCTAATGCCTCGGTCAGTTCTGCCGAACGCTCACGCGCCAGGAGGGCGGTTCCTTCGATGGCGAGGGATTTGGTGAGGAGCAGGCGATCTCCCGGTCGGGCGCCTCCCGGAGAAAGCAGGCGCGCTTTCGGCGCGAGACCAAGGAGTTGGCCGACAAGGATAACGCGATCGATGCCGGCGGTCACTTCGGTGTGACCGCCGATGAGGGCGATCTGGCGCCGGTCGCAGGCGGCTTGTAGGTCGCGGAAGAGCGACTCGACGAGGGACTCGGTCGTGCGACCTTCGGGAAGGAGCGCGGTGACCAGGAGCCAGCGCGGCGTCGCCCCCATGCACGCCAGGTCATTGGCGTTCACGTCGACGAGGTACTGCGCCGCAGCGTCCGTGGCGAACGTGATGGGGTCGGTCTTGACGACAAGGACGGCGTCGCCGATCTCGATCGCGGCGGCGTCGCGGCCGATACCCGGACCGACGACGACGGCAGGATCGTCGATCCTGTGACCGGCGATCAGGCGAGCCAGAAGATCGCCCGGGAGTTTTCCGATTGGCAGGATGTCAGACGGACTGGTCATGTTCTTCAAGTCGGTACTGAGCAATCACGTACGCGGTTGTCAAAAGGGCGGTTCGTCGATGGGATCATCGATGTCAGGTTCGGCCTGCTCCGTTTGGAGACGGGAGATGCGCAGCTCCGCTTCATCGAGCATCTTCTCACACCGGCGGGCGATGAGCACGCCGAACTCGTAACATCGAAGCGAATCGTCGAGAGAGAGTTGGCCTTCATCCAATCGGCCGACGATCTCTTCGAGGACCTCGAGCGACTCTTCAAATGTCCCCTCGGCCAGGACGAAGTCCCAGCGCTCGAAGCGGGTTGCCAGCGACTCAATCGTTGCCAATAGCGGCTCCAGTACCAACGAGACTCTGGCGAGCGAGTCGCTCGACGCGTCCGGCGATGACGCCGTCGGCGAGTCGAGCGGAGATTCGATCGTGCACCGAAACGTCGTCCACGCTGGTGACAGGTCGTCCGTCTTGTCCAGCGGTGAGATGGGCGTAACCGCGGCGAAGGACGCTGCCGGGGTCGAGGACGACTAGCCGCGCGTGTTCCAACTCCAAGCTGTGCTTGCGCGCCGACAGACGGTCCTGCAAGGCGGTACTCAAACGCAGGCGACGCTCCGCGACGGCCGCTCGGCTCGTGGCAACGGTGACGTTGGGCAGCCGGTCCAGCGAGTCACGCAGATCGGCGAGATGTGCTCGATCGCGCCTGGCGGCCTGGACAGGCGACAGCCGTTCGAGTTTCGAACGGAGCTGCCGCAGTTCCAGGGTGGCGTCTTCGAGAGTGTCTTGGATCAGGCGATCGGCCTCGCGTTGGACATCGACGAGGCGGGCGGCCAGGTCGACGATCGAGGGGGAGCAGAGTTCCGCGGCGGCCGACGGTGTCGGGGCACGGAGATCGGCCACTTCGTCGATGAGCGTCCAATCGGTTTCGTGACCGACGCCGGAGACGACGGGGACGCGGCAGGCAAAGACGGCGCGCACGACGCGCTCGTCGTTGAAGCACCAGAGGTCCTCGGCGGAGCCGCCGCCACGGGCGACGATGATGACTTCCGGCCGGCCGTCATCCTGAAGCGCCTGGAGTGCGGCGACGATTCCGCGCGGAGCGCCGTCGCCCTGGACCGACGTTGCCGCAAGGAGAACGTGGGCGAGGGGGTAGCGCCGTCGGAGGACATGCTGGATGTCGTGCCAGACCGCTCCTTCCGCCGAGGTCACGACGCCGATGCAGGTCGGCATGCGGGGGATCGGTCGCTTTCTCGCCGGCTCGAAGAGTCCTTCTGCGGCGAGTTGCTGTCGGAGGAGCTCGAGCTGGAGGGCAAGGATGCCCATGCCGGCGGGCTGAAGGAAATCGACATAAAGCTGATAGGTACCGTCGCGCTCGTAGACGGAGATTCGCCCATGCGCGGCGACGTGGTCGCCCGGTCGGGGAGGGACGCGTAAGCGCTGCGCCTGAGCCCGGAAGAGGACGCACTTGAGGCGGCTCTCCTCATCGTGCAACGTGAAGTAGACGTGGCCCGACCGGGCAACGAAGGCCTCGGCGATCTCGCCTTCCACCCAGAGGTCGGAGAGGAGGTCGTCCGATTCGAGGAGTTCGCGGACGTAGGAGGTGAGGAGTCGAACCGAGACGACCTGCCGGCTCACGCGCCGCTCGCTCCTTCGAGATCGAGACGAAGGAGGGGCGAGCCGTATTCGACGGCCTGGGTGTTGGCGACGAAGACCTCGACGACGACGCCCGAGCGATCGGCGACGATCTCGTTCATGATCTTCATCGCTTCGATGATCCCGATCGTCTGGCCGGCAGTGACGTGGTCGCCGATATGGACGAACGGCGGTTCACTGGGTGACGGCGACGCGTAGAACGTCCCGATCATCGGCGCGGTCACGACGTGTCCGTCCAGTTGGGAAACCGGTGCGACGGAAGTGAGGAGCGCCTCGTCGCTTGTTACGGTCGCCTTCGACCCACTGCCGCCTTTCGGAGCGCGGAGACGGATCGAAACCGAACCGGACGAGACGTCGAGTTCGGTCAGCCCGTTGCCGCGCATGACCTCGACGAGCGACCGGACCGTGGCGGTGACTTCGTCGAGTGTCGGCTGTTCGCCGTCGTCTCTGGTTCCGCGCGTCGCCAATGGAATCGCCGCCTAATAGACGCGTTCGAGGTATTCGCCCGACCGCGTATCGACCTTCAAGGTGTCCCCGGAGTTGACGAAAAGCGGCACGCTGACGACGAGTCCGGTCTCGAGTGTCGCCGGCTTCGTGCCGCCGGTGGCGGTGTCGCCTTTGAAGCCCGGGTCGGTCTCGGTGACCTTCAGCTCCACCGCGGTTGGGAGCTCGATGTCGATCGGCGCATCGTTATAGGTCATCAAGTCGACCGAATCGTTCTCCTTGATGAACTTGGCGGCCTGACCGACGGCAGCTTCGTCCAACTCGATCTGCTCGAACGTGTCGAGGTCCATGAAGTGGTAGCGGTCGGCCTCGGAGTAGAGATATTGGACGTGCTTCCGTTCCAGGCGGACGGCTTGGAACTTCGCTCCCGCCTGTACGGAGTGTTGGGTGGTTGACCCGGTCCGCAGGTCTCGCAACGTGAGGCGGACCTGGGCCGACCCGCGGCCTTGCTTGTTGTGGGCGAATTCGACGACCTTAACAAGCCGACCTTCGTATTCGAGGGTCAGCCCCTTACGCAGATCTCCGGTGTCGATCATTCTTTAGGATCTCCCTTGACGTTCAGAGCGGCGACAGCTTCGGCGCTTTGGTGAGCACTTGGCAGCCGTCGGAAGTGATAACGACGACATCTTCGATCCGGACGCCGCCCCAACCTGGCACGTAGACACCGGGTTCGACGGTGACGACCTCACCCGGTTGCAGCACGTCGGTCGACGTCGTTCCCAGACTCGGTCCCTCGTGAACTCGAATCCCGAGACCGTGGCCGAGCCCGTGAACGAAGTGGTCCTTGTGTCCGGCGGCCTCGACGACACGGCGCGCCAGGCTGTCGCCGTCCTTCCCGATCATACCGGCGCGCAGCCCAGCCAAGGCCGTGGCTTGCGCCTCGAAGACGACATTGTATACGGCCTTGAGCCGGGAATCAGGTTCGCCGAGCCAGACGGTACGCGTGAGATCGCCGTTGTAGCCGGCGACGCTGGCTCCCATGTCGATCGTGATTGGTTCACCCTCTCGAATCGCGCGCTCGGTGGGGGCGTGATGAGGACGGGCGGTGTGAGGGCCGGAGGCGACGCTGGTCGGGAACGCCGCGCCATCGGCGCCCGCGTCGCGAAACGCCTTCTCGGTCATCCAGGCGATTTCGCGCTCGGTCATCCCCGGCCGGAGCGCGGCGACGGTCGCATCGAAGACTTCGTCGGTGAGACCGAGTGCGCGCTCAAGGGCGGCGAGCTCGTCGGCGTCCTTGACCCGTCGCAGGCGATCGACCAGACCCCGCGTCGGTGCCAACGTGACCTTATTGGCAAGCGAGGCCAAGAGTTCCTGGTGTGTCGAGACGAGCGTTGCATCGTCTTCGAATCCGACACGATTCCAACCGTAACGCCGAATCTGCTCCGAGACCGTGCCTGTCCAGGGGCGCTTCCAGGCGGAGATCTCGAAGCCGGGCGCTTCCGAAGCCGCCCACTGGGTATTGTTGGGGCTGGTAAAGAGGGCAGCTTCGGTCGATCCGATGAGGAGAACGCCAGCCGATTCGTTCGGCGCGTGATCGTGCGCCGAGTAGCCGCTGAGATAGAAACGGTTGGAGGGGTCGGTGACCAGGATGCCGTCCAGTTCTCGCTCGGCGAGCTCGGCCCGGAGTCGGTCCAATCGGTTGATCATGACTCGACGAGTCCTACGCCGTTCAGCCGCGCCAGGAAGTATTGGAGGGCAAGCACATAGCCGTCGGCCCCGAGACCGGCGATCTGACCGACGGCGATAGGGGCGACCACCGAATGGTGGCGGAATTCCTCACGGGCATGGATGTTGGTGAGGTGAACTTCCACGGTCGGCACGTCGCAGGCAGCAAGCGCGTCGCGCAGGGCAATGCTGTAGTGGGTGAGGGCGCCGGGGTTGATGATGATCCCCGCGGCACGACCACGACACTCCTGGATCTTGTCGACGAGGGCACCCTCATGGTTCGACTGAAAGGTCTCGATCTCGATCGGTGGCGTCGCCTTGGCGGCGAACGCTCGAAGCGCCGCCTCGACGTCGGCAAGGGTGGTTCGCCCGTAGAGCTGCGGCTCTCGCGTACCGAGAAGGTTCAGATTCGGCCCGTTGAGGACGACGATGCGGCGGTCGGCCATCAGGCTCGGTCCGGCACGACGACGCCGACTGGGGCCCCACTGTTAGCGAGTCCGGCGACGTAGGTCTTGACCGGGTAGGTCTTGTCGCTGCCCTCGGGCCGCATTCGACCGCGGAAGACATAGATCGGCTCGAGGTACTGGCGAGCACCAGGCGGTCCCGCCGTGGTGTACGCGAGGGCGACACTGCTGTAGGTCACCGCGCCCTTGACCTCGGTGCCAGCCGGCGCCTCTTCTTCCGGCAGCTCGACCTCGATGTAGCCCTGCCCGCTCTCGACCTCTTTCCAGGCCGCCGTCGCCGAACGGAGCTGATAGAGGTCGGCCCGGTGGATCTCGGCCCATCGCACCGACGCTTCCAGGATCGTCCCGGTAGGTCCGAGGGTGACCGTGATGCTCGGATACGCCGACATGACAGCCTTGGGCTCTTCCGGTAGAAATTGGACGACGACCCGCTGCGATTGCTCGACGCGCTCAACGACCTCGGCATCGCCGAGGTCCGGGGGGAGCAGCCCGGTCAGTCGCAAGAATTCCTGGGCGAAGGCGACGGCTTCCTTGTCCTCAGGGAGCGAGCCCTCGCGGACATCCTCCAGGGAGAAGTATTGGACGAGATCGGCCGAGACAAAGACCTGACCGGTGCCAGACGCTTCGAAGGTTCCGTTCCCCTTGTCCTGGACCGTCGCTCCGATCTTGAGCCGGTCGGCGACCTTTTGGGCGTCGTCGAGCGTCGGGGTCGAGCGGATCAACTCGTAGACAACCGCTTCCTTCGGCAAGGCGTCCAAATCGGTCCTGAGCGATGCTTTGAGGTTGAAGGTGTACCCTTGCTGGTTCGAAGTCGGGATATCGGGGGGCGGGAGTTCGGCGGTGACCTCACCTTGGGATTCTTCGCTGGTACCTGCGGTCGGTGAGCCCGGCGGCTCAGTCGTGCCGAGCGCGGTGCCAGGACTCAACGCGAAAATTGACGCCACCAGCAACGCAACATAGCCTGCGATCGACAGCGCTCCGCCGATCCATCGTGTACAAACCCGCTTCAAATCGTCTCCCCCCACGACAACCAAGCCAACGCGGTCACGGCGCAACCGGGTCGACCTCGACGATGCGACGCAGCTCAACGATCTGGTCGCGAAGCAACGCCGCCTTCTCGAACTCGAGGTCTCGCGCCGCCGTCTTCATCTGCGACTCGAGATCTTTGATCAGGCGCGCCAGTTCGTCCCTCGGCATCTCGGCAATGATGCCATTCTTTGCCGCACCACCGGCGCGGTACTCGCTCTGCTCCTCCGCCACCGCACGAACGCGGTCGGTGAGGTCTTTGATCTCCTTGACGATACCGCGTGGTTGGATGCCGTGCTGCTCGTTGTGGGCGATCTGGATGGCGCGGCGGCGGTAGGTCTCGTCGATCGCGGCTTTCATCGAGCGGGTCATGTTGTCGGCGTACATGATGACCTGACCGTCGACGTGCCGCGCCGCGCGGCCGATCGTCTGGATGAGCGAGCCTTCCGATCGGAGGAAGCCTTCCTTGTCGGCATCGAGGATCGCAACCAGCGAAACTTCGGGCAAATCGAGACCCTCGCGGAGGAGGTTGATCCCGACGACGACGTCATAGATGCCGAGGCGGAGATCACGCAGGATCTCGATCCGCTCCAACGTCTCGATTTCGCTGTGGAGGTAGTGGGTCCGGACGCCCATCTCCTTCAAGTAGTCGGCGAGGTCTTCGGCCATACGCTTCGTTAGCGTCGTCACCAAGACGCGTTCCCCGCGACCAGCGCGGAGATTGACCTCGTGGAGCAGATCGTCGACCTGTCCTTTTGTCGGCCGGACCGAGATGGCGGGATCGATCAGACCCGTGGGCCGGATCACCTGCTGGACGACCTTCTCGCTGTGCTCTTGCTCGTACGGTCCCGGCGTGGCAGAGACGAAGATCGTCTGGTCGAGTATCCGCTCGAACTCGCTGAACGTCAGTGGTCGATTCTCGCGGGCCGATGGTAGTCGGAAACCGTGCTCGACGAGCACATCCTTACGGGAGCGATCGCCGGCGAACATGCCCCGAACCTGTGGGAGCGAGATGTGGGACTCGTCGATGAACATCAGGAAGTCGTCGGGGAAATAGTCCATCAAGGTCGAGGGCTGCTCGCCGGGACGGCGCCGCGAGAGGTGCATCGAGTAGTTCTCGATGCCGGAGCAGTACCCGGCCTCCTGCATCATCTCGAGGTCGTACATCGTGCGCTGGCGCAAGCGGGCTGCCTCGAGGACTTTGCCCTGGGATTCCAACTCGCGCAGGCGCTCTTCGAGCTCCTGTTGGATGTCGCGGATCGCGATCTGGAGTTTGTCCGAGGTGGTGACGAAGTGCTTGGCCGGAAAGATGTCGGTCTCGAGCCGCTCGACCAGCAACTCGCCGGTGAGCGGATCGACCTCAACGATTCGTTCGACCTCATCGCCGAAGAACTCGACGCGGACCGCGATCTCCTCGTAGGCGGGAAAGATCTCCAGGGTGTCACCGCGGACGCGAAACGTGCCACGGGTGAGGGTCATGTCATTGCGGTCATATTGGATGTCAATCAGTTGACGGACAACTTTGTCGCGCCGGACCGATGCGCCCCGTCGGAGTGAGACAACCTTGTTTTGATACTCCTCGGGCGAGCCAAGACCGTAGATGCAGGAGACCGAGGCGACGATGAGGGTGTCGCGGCGGGTCAGCAGCGCCCGCGTGGCGGCGTGGCGGAGTTTGTCGATCTCCTCGTTGATCTGCGCGTCCTTCTCGATGAAGGTGTCGGTGCGAGGAACGTAGGCCTCGGGTTGGTAGTAGTCGTAGTAGGAGACGAAGTACTCGACGGCGTTGGTTGGGAAGAACTCCTTGAACTCGGAGTAGAGCTGAGCCGCCAATGTTTTGTTGTGGGCAAGGACGAGCGTCGGACGGTTGACCCGCTCGACGATGTTCGCCATGGTGAACGTCTTGCCCGACCCTGTCACGCCGAGTAGGGTCTGTCGCTTGAGACCGGTGTTCAGTCCGGCAACAAGCTCTTCGATGGCATTTGGTTGGTCGCCTGTCGGACGCAGATCAGAGACGATTTTGAAGTCAGGCATGCGCACCTCGGGAAGCAACGACGCCCGCATCAGCGGGCGAGTGAACCGAATAATTGTACCGCGTCCCGCCGTATTCGGACCGGGCCGGGAACGACGCGCGGGCAGCTGACAGAGCTGAGTCACCATCGCGGACCCCGCTCACGAGCACAACCATGATGGAGCGGATTGGAGGTGACGCCATGGTGGCTGCGGCCGCAATTCCCCGGCCGATGACCTATGAAGAGTACGCGGCGCTACCTGATGACGGCCGGCGGTACGAACTGCTCAATGGGCAGTTGGTCGTGGCCGCTGCTCCGAACGGCAAACATCTTATGGCCTCCAAGCGCTACTACGACGAGTTGAACGCATGTGTGGAGCCGCGCGAGCTCGGCGTGGTGTTTTTATGCGCCCTATGGGTTGACGTATTCCGAGTACGACGCGGTCCAACCCGATCTGTTCTTCGTCAGTCGAGATCGGCTGCACACCGTCGAAGTCGACCACATGACCGAGGCGCCCGATCTGATTGCTGAAGTGCTGTCACCATCGAACTTGCGTCACGACACTGTGACGAAGGCAGCAATCTACGCTCGGATCGGCGCACAGGAATACTGGATCGTCGATCCGGAGAATGAGACAATCCCGGTCCAGATTCTCCGAGACGGTGTCTATAATCCGCTCGTCTCGGAGGATGGAATTGCCCGGTCGGAGTTGCTCGCTGGCTTTACCGTGGATCCGTCGGTCTTGTTTGCCTGGCCGGCGTGGATGAAGCCGTAGCCCGCGACCGCGTAACCTGGTCCTGATCGTGCGACCCCGCGCCTGATATCTCAGCTAGCGAATTCGATAGAGTTCCGCTTCCGGACCACCGGGAGCGATGACGTCGTCGATGTGCCGGACGGCCCAGCGTTGACCGGCGAAGACGAGGCGACCGGTCGCCTCGTCGCGCTCGCACCAGGCGAAGTCGGAGTATTCCTCGCCGATGGTGACCCGGGATCTTGGCGGGGCAGGAAAGGCGAAGACCGGGGCTAGGATCAAGGTGTCGCTATGGTGGTCATAGAACTGATTGACGTAATCGGCGGAGTAGGCGTCGACAACCTCGATGCCGGTTCTGGTCAGGACGGTCCGCGTCGCCGCATCGACGGCAGATTCGTCGACCTCGATCGTCCCATGAATGCCCTGCCAGGTTCCGGCGAGAGAGACGTCCGCGCGCCGGCGTAGGAGGAGAAACTGGGTACGCCCGTTCAAGCGGCGGAAGACGTAGGCGTCGACGATGTCGGCTGCGATGCGTGGCACGCGGTCCTCCAACCCCTTGGCTTGATACGGGCAATCGAAACAACCAACGGAAAGCCGTTGTCACTTGCTACCGCGATCTTACACGGTGCGCAATCGCATCTCGGCAAGGCGGTGGCCACGGTCCCTCCCGTCGGGCGAGCAGGCGGGCATTCTAGCTCAAGACTATTTTGCGGATAACTAACGTTGTGCGACGAATAAAGCAGGGGGCGGCAGTCGTCTGATCGACATAACCTGGAGTGGACCCGCCTCCCGCGTGCGACCTGCGGCCGGTATACTGCGTTTGCCGCTCGGCGCGCCGTCCCGGCTTCGGTTCGGCTCAGCACTCGAGAGACGAATCCCACGGAGCCTCATGGCCGAACTGATCGCCGATTCGCGTAAAGCTGACACGACCGACGATCGACCGGTCGCACAGTCTGTCGTCGCAACGACCATGAGCCGACCCGGCACGCGGCTGCTTGGCCCGCTCGTCTTCTTCGGCGGTCTGACGAGTATTGGGACCGAGCTCGCGATGTCGCGGCTCGTCGCCCCGTACTTTGGCAGCTCCACCTTCATTTGGGCCAACCTCATCGGTTTGACGCTCACCTATCTGTCGATTGGCTACTACGTCGGCGGCCGTGTCGCGGACCGATACCCGCGACCGTGGCTGCTTTATGTCGTGACCGCCGGTGCCGCCTTCGGCGCGGGGTTGATCCCGTTTATCGCGCGACCCATATTGGACATGTCCTTGAGCGCGTTCGACCGGCTTGCCGTCGGGGCATTCTACGGTTCGCTGGTGGGAGTCATCTTTCTCCTCGCCATCCCGATCACCCTCCTTGGCTTCGTGACGCCGTTTGCCATCCGCCTGCGATTGGCGGACATCGATCGAGCCGGAAACACGGCCGGCAGGATCTATGCCCTCTCGACGATGGGCTCGATCGCCGGCAGCTTTCTTCCGGTCATCGTTCTCATCCCGGCGATCGGCACGACGAAGACCTTTCTCACGCTGAGTCTCGCGCTCCTCTCGATCTCGGTCGCCGGCTTGATCGATACGAAGTCTTTCCGATGGGCGGGACTGGCGGGGCTGCTGGCACTCTCGCTCGTCCTCATCGGCGTGGCGGAAGCGGACGCGCGAATCAAACCGCCGTATCGCGGCGAACTAGTCGAGGAAGCGGAATCGGAATACAACTACATCCAAGTTTTGAAGGACGGCGACCGCTATCTGCTGGCTCTGAACGAGGGGCACGCGATTCACTCGATCTACGATCCCACCCGGCTCCTTACGGGCGGGCCGTGGGATTACTTCATGGTCGCGCCGCTGTTCAACGCGCAGGCCGACGGCGGGTCCGTCAAGAACGCGCTCTTCATTGGGCTTGCCGGAGGCACGGCGGCGCGTCAACTGGCGGCCGCCTATGACGGGGTCGAGATCGACGGGGTCGAGATCGACCCTGAGGTCGCGCGACTCGGGAAGAAGTACTTCGCGCTGGACCGACCCGATGTGAACGTCGTCATCGACGACGGCCGGTATTTCCTGCGTCGCACGGATGCTCAGTACGACTTGATCGGGATCGACGCCTATCGCCAGCCGTACATTCCGTTTCAGTTGACGACGAAGGAATTCTTCCAGGAGGTCGCCGATCGTCTTAGGCCGGGCGGGGTTGCCGTCGTCAACGTCGGCCGCGCGGACACCGACTACCGGCTGGTCGACGTCATCGCCTCGACCATGCGCGCGGTCTACCCCTCGGTCTATGAGATTGACGTGGACGGCTACGACAACACAATGGTCATCGGCACGACCGAGCCGAGCGCTTTGGACAACTTCCGGCGCAATACCGAGGGGTTACAGACTGACACTGTCTTGCGGACGGTGGCCGACTGGAGTCTGGCGACCGGCAATCCGCGCGAGGTGCCGGTCGGGGGCCGGGTCTTTACCGACGACCTGGCGCCGGTCGAGTGGGTCGTCGATCAGATGATTGTTGACGCCGCGCGAAAGGGCGAAGATCCTTGATCGCGCGTCATATGGTCGATGTCGAGCCCGTGACACCTGCTCCCAAGTTGCAGGTGCTACAGAGCCGCACGCTGGCGGAGATCCCCTTCGTTGCGCACGGGTTGACTCGTCGGGTTGCCGGTCTCGGCGCGGTGAAAGGCAACGTCGCCTATGGCGGCGGGCGCGATCGGGACGAGGCTTGGGAGATGCGCCGGGCGTGGTGCAATGCGATTGAACTGGATGCCGAGACGCTGGTGACGGTTCACCAGGTTCACGGGGTCGAGGTGGCCGCCGCCGCTCGAGAAGATGCGGGGCGAGGCGCTGTTCCGGGATCGTCGCCGCTGGCGACGGCGGACGCGATCATCTCGGCAGAGTCCGGCGTTGCCCTGATGACGCTCCACGCCGATTGTCTCCCGATCCTCCTGTGCGCTCCCGACGTCCCGGCGATCGCGGCAGTCCATGCGGGGTGGCGGGGAACAGTGGCAGGGGTGACGGCTCGGACCGTCGAGGCGCTAAAACGGGAGTACGGAGCTGTTCCGGATCGAACAATCGCGTATCTCGGACCGACGAATCGTGGATGTTGTTATGAAGTCGGGTCGGAGGTCGTCGAGGGTTGGCTGGACTACGATCCGGGAGACAGCGCCGGGGCGCTCAGCCAGCGTGGCGATCGCTGGTATTTCGACGTCGCCCTGGCGAACCGGTGGGCGCTTCTGGCGCACGGTTTTCGACCGGGCAACATCGAGACAAGCGGAATCTGCACGCAATGCGCCTCTGACCAGTGGTTTTCACATCGGGCACAGGGGCCGGACACGGGACGGTTTGGGGCGATCATCGCTTTGCGGTAGCGCTGAGGTAGATGGGAAGGGATGACGAACCAGGAATTGGGCGCGCGGATTGAGCGTGTTCGGGAGGCGGTGGAGACAGCCGCCGCGAAGTCAGGGCGCGATGCCGATGCGGTGACGATCGTTGCCGTGTCGAAGACCGTGGGGCGGGAGGCCGTTGACGAGGCGTACGCGCTCGGCATGCGGCACTTCGGGGAGAACCGGGCGCTCGATGCCCGGGCTAAATTCGCGGACCCCTTGCCTGAGGATGCCGTCCTCCATCTGATCGGGCAGCTTCAGACGAACAAGGCCGCTGTCGCCGCCCGTCTATTCCAGATCATCGAGTCCGTGGATCGGCCTTCGCTGGTCGAGGAGCTTGAACGGCAGGGTGCGAAGCTCGGTCGAGTGGTCGACGTGTTGATCGAGGTCAATGTCGCGGGCGAGGACCAGAAAGCGGGCTGTCCACTGATTGGTGTCCACGACCTCGTAGCGCGGATCGAAACGTGTCGTCACCTGGCGTTACGCGGGTTGATGACGATGGCCCCCCTCGTCGGCGACCCCGAAGAGACGCGGCCCGTGTTTCGGCGGCTGCGTGAACTGCGCGACGAATTCTGCGATGAGTCGCCTGGCCGAGACCTGAGGATCCTGTCGATGGGAATGACGAACGACTATCCGATCGCGATCGAAGAGGGTGCGACCCACATCCGCGTCGGGCGGGCGATCTTCGGCTCCTGACAGGACGAGATCAGGTCCCGGCAGATGGAGTCGCGGCTGCTGCCGGCGTGCCCGCCTGCGCGGATGAACCGGACGAGAGTGCGGCGATCTGTTCGAGCAGGCGCTGCAGCTCGGCGTGAGCGTTCCCGTAGG
>JAXDKI010000446.1:0-4427 GCA_034667245.1 Thermomicrobiales bacterium
ATGGTGGTGAGACCGGCACTGCAAGTGCCGGGTAGGCGAGGCTGCCTCTGCCATCCCAACCACCCATCAAACTCGTATTATTCCCACCAGTAAGTTGATGCATAGAGGAGGGTACAACTTCTTGGTCGCTCAGGCAGAACTACTCACCCGCGCCGACGTCCCCGTCGAGGAGACCTGGGACCTCTCCACCATCTACCCCACCGACGAAGCGTGGGAAACCGACGCCGCCCGCGTCCCCACCGAGCTCGCGGCCGCCGTCGCCCACCGCGGTGCGCTCGGCGAATCGGCCGAACGGCTCCGTCGCGCCCTCGACGACGTGATGACGGTCCGCCGCACGCTCGAACGACTCGCCGTCTACGCCACCCTCAGGAAGGACGAGGACACCGCGAACAGCGCCGCCCTCGCCCGCTACGAGCGAGCCACCGCCCTCTCGATCGAGGCCGGCGAGGCGCTCGCCTTCCTCCAGCCCGAGGTCATGGCGATCGACCCCCAACGTCTCGAATCCTTCCTCGAGGACCCCATCCTCGAACCGTATCATCACCTGCTCGAAGACATGCTCCGCCACCGGCCCCACACCCGGTCGGTCGAAGTCGAGGAGCTCCTGGCCCAGAACGCCGACGTCGCCCGCACGCCGCGCGACGTCTTCAACGCCCTCGACAACGTCGATCTCGATTTTGGCACCGTCCGCGACGACGACGGTCTCCCGATCGCACTGACCAAGGGCCGCTACCAGTTCCTATTGGAGAGCAAGAATCGCGACGTCCGGCGCACCGCCTACGACGCCCTCGTCGGCGAGTACCACGCCCATCGCCACACCCTGGCCCAACTCCACTCCGGTTCAGTTCGCAAAGACGTCTTCTACGCCAAAGCCCGCAACTTCGCCTCCGCCAGGCAGGCCGCCCTCTTCGACGACAACATCCCCGAGGCGGTCTATGACAGCCTGATCGCCGCCGTTCGGGAAGCGCGCCCGTCGATCGAGCGTTACTTCGCGCTCCGTCGCCGTCTCCTCGGCATCGACGAGCTCGCGATCTACGACCTCTACGTTCCCCTCGCGCCGCAACCCGAGCGCCGCTACGACACCAAGGAAGCGCGCGCTCTCGTCCTTGAATCGCTTCGGCCTTTGGGCGACGACTACGTCCGTGACCTCGCCGCCGGCTTCGACGCCCGCTGGGTCGACTGGCACGAGACGAAGGGCAAGCGTTCCGGCGCCTACTCCTGGGGCGTCTACTCCCTGCCACCCGTCATCCTCATGAACTGGAACGGCACCGAAGACCACGTCTTCACGCTGGCCCACGAGGCCGGCCACGCGATGCACAGCCTCTACGCCGACCTCGCTCATCCCTTCCATGACGCCGGTTACTCGCTCTTCACCGCCGAGATCGCCTCGACCGTCAACGAGGTTCTCATGACCTGGCATCTCCTCCGCGAAACCCCGCCCGAGGACGGCGCCACCCGCTTCGCCATCCTCAACCGCTTCGCCGACACCATCCACGGTACGCTCCTCCGGCAAACCATGTTTGCCGAATTCGAGCACCGCACCCACTCCGCCGCCGAGTCTGGTCGCCCCCTCACCCTCGAAACCCTCAACGACACATACGGCGACCTGTTCGACGCTTACCTGCCCGGCGTGACCAACGACGACTACGTCCGTCTCGGCTGGGGCCGCGTCCCCCACTTCTACCGCGCCTTCTACGTCTTCCAATACGCCACGGGTCTCTCCGCTGCCATCGCCCTCGCCCGCGCCATCCGCGACGAAGGAGCCCCCGCCGCCGATCGCTACCTCACCATGCTCCGCGCCGGCGGCTCCGACTACTCCCTCCCCCTCCTCCAACGCGCCGGCGTTGACCTCACCACCCCCGAACCCGTCCGCGCCGCCCTCAAAGAGTTCGACGACACCGTCGCCGAAATGCAACGCCTCGTCGATTCCGGCGTCTTTTCTTTAAATCACACCCCCCCCCCGGTGCACCGGGAGTGGGGCCGGGGGTGAGGGTCACTCAGTGGACCGCTTCGCGCAGCCAAAAATTCGCAACTTCGGCACCTCGATCTTCTCCGAGATGAGTCGCCTTGCCGTCCAGCACGGCGCCGTCAACCTCGGTCAGGGCTTCCCCGACTTTCCCGGCCCCGACTTCGTCAAAGAGGCCGCCAAAGCCGCCATCGACGCCGATCTCAACCAGTACGCCGTCGGACATGGCGCACCGCGCCTGCGCAACGCGATCGCTGCCACCTGGGCGTGTCAGACCGGTCAGGAGCTCGACCCCGACCGCGAGGTCACCGTCACCAGCGGCGCCACCGAGGCGATCTTCGACGCCATCCAGGCCTTCATCGGTCCCGGCGACGAGCTCATCTCCTTCGAGCCCTTCTACGACTCATACCCAACCAGCGCCACCCTTGCCGGCGGCCGCCTCGTCCCGATCACGCTTCGCCCTCCCGACTGGTCCTTCGACCCGAACGAGCTGCGCGCCGCCTTCACCCCGCGCACCCGCGTCCTCCTTCTCAACACCCCACACAACCCCACCGGCAAGGTCTTTACCCGGCAGGAGCTCGAGTTCATCGCCAACCTCTGCCAGGAGCACGACGTCGTCGTCACCACCGACGAGGTCTACGACCGGATCACCCTCGACGGGACGACCCACGTCTCCCTCGCCACGCTGCCCGCCATGTGGGAACGAACCCTCACGATCAACTCGACCGGCAAAACCTTCAGCATGACCGGCTGGAAGATCGGCTACGCCGTCGGCCCCGCCTCATTGAACGCCGCCCTCCGAGCCGTCCACCAATTCGTCACCTTCGCCTCTGCCACACCCTTCCAGGAAGCGATGGCGACCGCCTTCGAGACCGCCCACGACCGCGGCTACTACGACCTGCTTCGCACCGAATACACCAAGCGCCGCGATCTCCTCAGCGACGCCCTCCACACAGCCGGTCTGCACACCCTCCCGATCGGCGGCAGCTACTTCCTGATGGCCGACATTGGCGACCTCGGCTTCCCCGACGACGCGGCCTTCTGCCGTTTCCTCACCGCCGAGGTCGGCGTCGCGGCCGTTCCCCCCTCTGCCTTCTACCTCGACCCGACCCGCGCCCCCCTCCTCGCCCGCTTCTGCTTCGCCAAAAAAGACGAGACGCTCCGCGCCGCCGCAGAACGTCTCGCCAATGTGCTCTCCGTTGTGAACCAGACCCAATCGGCCCAAGTCTAGCGAGTCCGGGCCAGCTGACACCGTCGTCTTAATCGTCCTGACGACCGACAACTGACGACTGACGACTAACGTGCCGGCGCATGCCGCCCGCGGTCGCGGCCGGCCCATTCCGCTCCGGCCAGCGATCCGACGGCTAGTCCCAATGCGCCGCCGGTCAGCGCACCGATCAGAACGATCAACGCGCGACTCCCGACGCCGTCGAGTGACGGTCCGAGGAGCCAGCCGATGGCGAGCCCGACCACCATCCCGACCACGGTCCCGAACGCTGCCCCGCGCTGCTGCGCCTCCGCATGTGCGCGATCTACCGCGCTCCCGTCGAGCCAGGCTTCGAGATCGATCGCATAGATACTTCCGAGGACCGCGCCGTAGACCAGATGGAGGATCAGATTACCGAGGACCGGCAGCGGACCGGCGTGGATGTCCTTGCCGAGGATTCCCCCGTTCATGATCGGAAAGAAGGCGAAGATCGAGAGCAACCACGGCCCAAGCGAAAAGAGCATCCCCTTCCGCCAGCCCGGTCCGCTCAGCCGCGACTCCGCATCGTACCCGTAGACGACGGCCCAGACGAGGCCCATCAGCAGGTTGGCTCCGATTGCGAGCACGATGGCATCTTGCGTCGTCTCGATGACCGGGTTGTGGGTCAGTGCCCAGAACCAACCCTCGATCCGCGAACCGTTCTGGTCGCCGATCGCTCGCGACAGACCGAACGCCGCCGCCATCACGACCGACATCGCGAAGGATGCGATGAACCCACTGACGATACTGTCGCCGAGCCAGTCGGCCCGACGGTGCGTGCTCGGATTCCCGAGCAATTCCCGCTGCGTCTGCTGCTGGACGGCCATGCAACTGCCCCTTCCTGCTCGCAACGAAACGCCCCGAAATCGCCGTGCCGTAGGCGGCGACCACCATTAATCATACGCGACTGCCCCACTTGCGGTTTCTTACACGCTGTCATCCTGGCTACTTGTGAGAAGAATCACAAGTGAGACCGCCGAAACGCCGGATCTTCAGCGGAAATTTGGCCCAATCCTGGGAAATTCCTGTGAGGCGTGTGAATCAGGACGATGCCGCACGATACCTGTCGCACGGCGTGTGGCAGCGCCCTCAATGGCCGAAGTCGCTATGGACTCGTGCGCGAATACCGCGGCCACTCTTCGACCCGCTCGAATCCCGTCTCCTCGTAGAGCCGGAGAGCCTGCTCATTCTCGCCTTCGACCGCGAGAAAGACCTCCG
>JAXDKI010000447.1:0-29450 GCA_034667245.1 Thermomicrobiales bacterium
CGCGCCGGCTCCAGATCTCGATCGCGGTGACGAGTCCAACCATCTCCTCTTTCGAGACTTTCAGCGAGCGACCGACCCCGTCGTTCGGCGAACTCTGGCGGCGAGCGGCGCGGATCAAATCGCCCCGGCCGGTGAGAAAGCCGCTCCCCTGCGGTCCACGCAAACCCTTGCCACCGGAATAGGAGACGAGATCCACGCCAAGATCGACGAAGTGGTACAGATGCTCCGCCGGTGGCAGCGTATTAGAGGCGTCGACGAGCACCGGGACGCCATGCTCGTGCGCAACCTCGACGACCTCGGCGAGGGAGATACCGGCCGCCGGATCGTCGCTCAACCAGTAGACACCGGCGGTCTTCGGACCGATCGCGCTCGCAAGCGCCTCGCGCGTCACGCCCCCATCGTCGCCGACCTCGACCATCACTCCGCCGGCCGTGCGGACCGCCTGCGCGTAACTCCAAACCGGATACTCCCGACCCGATTCATCGCGACGCCGTGCGAACCGGTGGGCGACGAATTCGTGCTTCATCACACCCGCGGTATGGGGGAGGGCAGCCATCTTGACCACGTCGTCGCCCGTCATGATCGCGGCGGCACCGGCCAGGAGACCGGCCGCGCACCCGGAGACGATGTGCGTGGCCTCGGCATGGGTGTAGCCCGAGATGACCGCGCCCGCTCGGTCGATGAGATCGTGGACGTTGACGTAGGATCGCCGGGCGTCCGCCATCGCCTCGATCACGTCTGGCCACATCAATGCGCCGCCGTAGTCGGTCCAGTGGCAGGTCGCGTTGATCACGGGTCGCACGCCGAGCCGATCGTAAACCCCCATCTCGCTTCCCTTCACCGCGCACGCGCGATCAGGCACCCTCGCCGAGGCCGAACAATCGCTCCAGATTCCCGCCGAGGATCAGCCGTCGATCCTCGGACGACAGGAACTCGTAGGTGTCGAGATACTCGTGGCTTTGCCGGTAGGTGCAGTAGCGTTCGACGTTGGGCACGTCCGAACCCCAGACCAACTTCGTCGGACCGTACTCCTCGTAGAGGAACTTCGCGGCATCGCGGCATTCGACGAAGGGATACCGAAAGACACCGCCCTTCTGGATCGGATAGACGAGCTCGACCAGGATCGGGTAGTCGTGGAGTGCCTGCCGAACGAACGCCGGCAGCTTGTCGGGACCGGCGAACTCCCACGGCAGCCCGCCGACGAGCACCACCGGCACCTCGGGGTAGGCCGCGAGCCAGCCCACGAACCCCTGCCAAATGCGCACGGTGTTCTCCAGCGACGGAGCTGGAACGCCGGTGACCTGCCAATAGACCGGAATCTTGAGGGAGGCGACGTAGTCCCAGAACGGGCGGTAGTCGTCCGAGAACGGGTCCTCGACGAAATCGTGCATGAAGAAGTCGTCCATCTTGAAGAAGAGCCCGCGATGCCCCTGCTCGTGGATCGCCTTGCCAAGCGTCGCGCATTGCGCCTCCCGATTGTTGGGCGCGACGTCGACGTTGGCCAGCGCGATGAAGCGGTCGGGCCAGCGTGTGACGCAGGAGGCGAAGAGATCGTTCAGCTTGCCGTAGATCGAGTCGTTGTGCAGGACGATCGTGCTGACACCCGCGTGATCCATCAGCGCCAACAGCAGTTCTGGCGACGCGGTCATGTCCGCGAGCATCGGCGGCATGTATTGCAGGTGCAACGCGTCACCGTCCGCCTCCCATTGAACCCGCCCGTACTTGCCGACGCGAAACCCGACGTCGGTCAGACTGCTCCGGCCGACTGACGGTTCGCGCAGGAGGGTCTGCCTGGAGACGCGGCTGTTATCGCTCGTGCGCAGCACCGGCTGGACGTGTTGCCGCACCGCCCATTGCAGCGTCGCCAGGTGCTCGTCGACCGAGGCAAACCCGGCGCTCTCGCCAAGGAACGGGAAAACGTGCGCATGAGAGTCAATGATCCGCATGAACGTCTCCTGAATGCTTCGGTTGTTGCCAGGGTTCGGCCGGTCCGTGTAGGACCGCATTTCTACCGATCAACGTCGAACTTCCCGTCACGCCCACTCGGGGAAGAACGCCTTCCAGTTCTCGTAGATGATCTGGTCCTGGATCTCGGTCGGGATCTGCGGCAGCTTCGTCCCCTCGACGGGATCGTTGACCTTGCGCAGTCCGGCGATCACGTTGTCGATCGTCCCCGACGGGAAGTCGGAGGCGAGCAGGATCTTGTGCGCCACCCCGTACTCCATCGCGGTCACCATCGCCTGCCAGTAGCGCCAGGGGCGGTAGTGGACCGCCGAGATGTCGGCGTAGACGTTGGGGCACTTGCGGATCAGGACCACGCAGTCCTCTTCCCAGGGGTGACCGAGGTGGGCGATGATCATCTTCAACCCGGGGAAGTCCATCGCGATGTCTTCGAGCTGCAGCGGCAGCGCCCACTTCAGCCGCGCCCGGCTCGGAAAGGTCGTCCCCTGATGCCACATGATCGGCAGACCCAGCTCCTGGCACTTGGCGAACAGCGGCCAGTGCCGCCGGTCGGCCGGGTCGAAGTGCTGGTAGGTCGGACCGAGTTTCAGCCCGCGCAAGCCGAGCTCTTCGACGCAATAGACCAACTGCTCGACGCAGTCCGGTTCGGTCGGATCGACCGAGGCCCAGCCGACCAGCTTCTCCGGGTGCTGCCTGACGTAGTCGGCGATCACCTCGTTCGGCACCCAAATCCCGGTCGCCTTTGCTTGCAGGCCAAAGACGACAACCTTGTCGGCGGTCGCCGAGACGCGCCAGTGGTCATCCGGTTTGGAATCGTAGGAGTGGAGGTCGAGGCGACCAGAGTAGGCCTGCCCGCCGGAATATTTCAGCTTGATCAGCTTCGAGGCGAGTGCCTCTTCGGCGTATTGCTGACTGACGTGGTCCGGGTACCACATCAGATGGGTGTGGCAATCGACGATCATCCGTCCCTGCGCGTCGGGCATGCGTCCCTACTCCCTGACATCCGTGTCACGTTGCGCGACAGCCGACCGGGTACGACTATGCCCCGAGCAACTTCTGTCGCCGCAGCTCCTGTTCGAGCTCGGCGCGGTCCGCCGGCTCCACCGGTTCCAACGGCGAACGCAACGCGCCACCGGGCAACCCCATCAGATTCATCGCTTCCTTGATCACCGCGATCAGGTAACCGGGCCGTTTCGCTCGCAGCCGCGCCAGCGGGCGCACCCGCGTCGCCACCAGCTCATGCAGCTCATCCCAGCGACCATTCGCGCCCGCCTCCCAGACGGCGAGGCTGAGCTTCGGCGCGAAATTGACGATCCCGGAGGTGAAGGCGTCGGCGCCGGCGGCGAAATAGGGGGCGGCCAGGGTCTCGGCCATCCCGTTGATCCACGCCAGTCGATCTCCCAGTCGTTCGCGGGTCTCGATGAACAATCTGAGATCGCCGTATTCGTCCTTGAGGGCGATCACCTCGTCGATCGCCGCCAACCGTTCGACCATCGCCGGACTGTAGACGGAACCGTTGGTGCTGAAGATCATCATCCCCAGACCAGCAGCCCGCGCCAGATCGGCGTAATGGTTGAAGCGGCCTTGCTCCGACGGTTCGACGAAGTACAACGGGTTGATCATCAATCCATCGGCACCGACACTCGCGGCATACTCGGCGAGTCCCCGCGCGATCTTGGTGCTGTGACCGATCCCGGCCAGGATCGGGACCCGTCGCCCACCGGCCTCGACACCGACCCGGATGCACTCCCGGTATTCGTCCTCGGTCAGCGAAAAGTACTCGCCAACGCCCCCACAGACGACGACCACATGGGCGCCGCTCGTGCACAGATAGTCGACCTGTCGTGCCAACCCATCGAGGTCGGGCCGATCGTCCGGCGTGAACGGAGTCGGCGTGAAGGCGATCACGCCGCGCAAGCGAGACTTGAGTTCTTGAGGACGCATTGACGCCTTTCTCCAGGTGAGACGCCCGACGCGTGCGACTAATTCGAGCGATCCGTCGGGAGATCGCGGTACCGGGGCTGATCGACGATTGTGCGGAACTCCTCGGCGAGCTTGGGCAGGCGCTCGCAGAAAGCCTCGAGCATCAGCCGGCCCTTCTCCGCGGTTGCGACGGTCGGGTCGCCGGCGACGCCGGTCCGGGAAAACTCGTGATGGTGGGAGGTGTAACTGAGTGGCCCGCCGCCGGCGAAATCCTTGTACCAATACTCGCCGACGTTCCAGGTGATCTCTTTCGGGGCCTTTTCTTGTTGGACGCTGTCCGGGTCGATCGCTAGGTAGAGCGAGGTTTCGACCTCGCAGGCGTGCCCCGTGCCCCCTGGATAGACGGATTCCCGAAAATCGGCGATGACGTCTGGGACCAGTTGCGGCCAGATGAACTGGCCGCAGCGCGCGGACGTCTCCATCGAGACCCGGCGCGCGATTCCCTCGCAGAGGTGGACGTTGCTGCCGTGCCCGTTGATCAGCAAGATGTACTTGAAACCGTGAGCGGCGTAGCTCGCGCAGACGTCGAAGCAATAGTCGACGAAGACCTGCTGCCGAATACTGACGGTGCCGGGGAACGCCATGTTGTGCGCGTTGTAGCCGTAGGGAATGTGCATCGCGCAGGCCAGAATGTCCGGATGGCGGCGTGCCGCCTCCTCGCACAGCGTCACAGTAAGCAGATTGTCGACGTCGACCGGTAGGTGTGGTCCGTGCTGCTCGATCGCGGCCACGGGGATGACCACCACCAACCGCTTGTCGACCGCCGCCCGCGTCTCTTCCCACGTCATCTTGTAGAGCAGATGTTGCGCCGTCATCCTACCCAGGATTCCTTTCCCTCGTGCGCTCGTGGCCCCACGCTAAAAGGGCTCCACGCCGAAATGAGCGCGTCACAACGGTGCGACGCCGTGCCGTGCAACCCGTCGGATTCGGCTGATGACTCAGCAGTGTCCGACATACGGCCGGCGGGTGATCGACTCGTGGACCATGTTGATCAGCGTGACGATGTCGAACACCGGCAGATTGACTGCCCGCTGCACCGCGGCGGCGAAGGGGGGCATATTCGTGCATTCCAGGACGATCGCGCCGACCTGCGGGTCATTCGCGATCAGTTTCTGGGCGAGACGGACCATGCTGGCTTCCATCTTCGGGATGACCTCGGGTTCTTCGGTGACCCGGAGGAGGTTGTGCCGGCTGAAGTCGCCGTGATAGTCCTCCTCGATCCCGATCACGGTGACCGGTATCTGCTCGGAGCACCAGCCGACCGCCTTGAAGTGGGCTTCGGTCAGACGCGGTCCGTTGGCGGTGATGATCCCGACTTTCCGGCCCGGCGGCAGCATCGCGCTGACAAGCGGAACCTGGAGCAGCGCCGACATGAAGACCGGGACGTCGACGGCCGCGGCGACGATCGGTTGCATTAGGGCCGCGAACCCGCAGCCGGCGGTGATCGCGGTGCAGCCCATCGTCACGAGATCTCGCGCGGCTTCGATGAAGGACGCCGCGTGGTCTGTCAGTTGGGGCGTCATCATCGCGCTCATCGGGAAATCCCGCAGGACCCGAAACGTCACCGGATATGAGTACGTCGTGAGATTGCCGACATCCCCGGGAAGGCGGATCAATCCATCGTGCTGCATGATGATGCCGATGGAATGACCGTATGTCGCGCGGCCCTCACCCACGGAATACATCGCTGACCCTCTCGTGATCGCCTCCTCCCGCGAGGCGGGAGTGAGAGACTGTGCAGACGCCGGACGCATTGGATAAAATATACAATCATCATAAGGGGCGGTCGGAGACCTGTCAAGACGCGCACTCCGCGTTGCCACAACTGCGGGGCACGCGAACACGACTGAAAGGAACCGACATGGAGTATCCGGAGGTACGCGAGCCGGAATACGGCATCATCGTCGCCGAAAACGTGCTCTTGCCAATGCGCGACGGTGTCCGCCTGGCGCTGGATATCTACCGACCGGCGCTTGATGGCGAGCTTGTCCCCGGCCGGTTCCCTACGATCCTCGGCCGCACCTCGTACGACAAGACAACACCCTGGATGTGGGTCGACCCGGTGGCGAGGTTCTTCACGCGACGCGGTTACGTGGTTGTGCTTCAGGACCTGCGCGGCCGGCACCAGTCCGAGGGCACCGGTCAATACTTCCACGTCGCCAATCCCGACGACGGCCGCGACGGCTACGACACGATCGAGTGGATCGCCGCCCAACCCTGGTCGAACGGCCGCGTTGGTATGGTCGGCTCCTCGCACGGGGCGATGTCCCAGACCACGGCCGCGTTGGAAAACCCGCCCGCCCTCGCCGCGATCTGGCCCGACGTCGGACCGATCAATGCCTACCACCACCACATCCGCCTCGGTGGCGCGATGCAGCTCCATATGTTCGGTGCCCAGTTCCTCCACGCCTTCGAATCCCACGAGTTGATGCGCGATCCGATCGCCAAGCGCGCCTTCGAGCGCGAGATGGGTCGTCTGCGCGACTGGGTCTGGTTGACCCCCTTCGAACCGGGGATGACACCCCTGACGGCCGTGCCGGGACTCGAACAGACCTTCTTCAACTATTACCTGCGCGGTGCCTACGACGACTGGTGGGCCGCCGATTTCAACGATTTCGAGCGCCACTTCGACCGCCACGCCGACTGTCCGGGCACCTTCTCCGGCGGCTGGTATGACCCCTTCGCGATCGCCACGACCCGCCATTTTGCGGCGATGACCGCGAGGAACACCACGCCCCAACGTCTGATCATGGGACCCTGGACCCACGAAACGATGCGCCGTGGCGAGAGCTGGGCGGCGGACGTCGATTTTGGTCCGGATGCTGTGGTAGGGAACGACCGCTACAACAGCCTGCGGCTGCGCTGGTTCGATCGCTGGCTGCGGGACATCCCGAACGGCGTCGAAGACGACCCTCCGGTGCAGATGTTCGTCATGGGGGGTGGCGACGGTCACCGGACCAAACTCGGCAAGCTCTTCCACGGCGGCGCCTGGCGGACCGAACTCGCCTGGCCGCTCGCTCGCGCGACTGAGCGCGTTCTCTATCTTCGCGCGGGCGGACGCCTCTCGCCCGGGGCGCCGGGCGAGACTGAGCCGTCGCGAACCTTCACCTACGACCCGGCGCATCCCGTGCCGACCATCTCCGGGAATGTCGTCGGCTTCTTCGAGCTGGTACCGGTCGCCGATACGGTCGAGGACGGCTACCAACCAAACGTGCCGTGGCGGGTCCGCATGCGCAGTATTGTCAAGATGGGACCGACCCACCAGCGCGAGGCGCCCGACATCGTCGGTGCGCGTCCCCCCTATCCGCGGCTCGCCCACCGGCCCGACGTGCTGGTGTTCCAGACGCCGCCGCTGAACGAGCCGATCGAGGTCACGGGGCAGGCGATCGTCAATCTCTGGGTGTCGTCGTCGGCGGTCGATACCGACTTCACCGCCAAACTCCTCGACATCTATCCCCCGAACGAGGACTACCCCGAGGGCTACCACATGAACATCGTCGATTCGATCATCCGCGTCCGCTACCGAGAGAGTTGGGAGCGGGAAGTCTTCATGACCCCGGGTGAGGTCGTCCCGGTCCAAATCGTCCTGCCGCCCACCAGCAACCTCTTCAACGTCGGCCACCGCCTCCGGATCGACCTCTCCAGCAGCAACTTCCCCCGCTTCGATCTCAACCCCAACACCGGCGAGCCAAGCGGTCGCCACACGCGCATGCTCGCGGCGTTGAACACGGTCTACCTCGACCGCGCGCGGCCGTCCCACATCGTTCTGCCGGTCGTTCCGTCCTGAACGCGAGTCGTTGCCCGAGGCGAGTCGGGAGCCCTGTTAGACGATCACGTCGACTTGATGATGCGCCAGGAATGCCTTGTCGAAGGCCAGTCCGAGTCCCGGCGCATCGGTGAGTTGGATCCGGCCTCGGGTGATCCGAAAATCCTCGTAGACGTCGGCCCACACCGCGGGCGGGAAGTGCGGCGTCGTTGCCGGCACGATGACGCCGTTGGGGACGGCGGCCACCAGGGGCGCGTTCAACTCGGGGAGGGTCGCGCCGTGTGGAGCGAACTTCACGTGATGCGCCTCGGCCAGCGCCGCGATTTTGCGCATCGGCGTGTAGCCGCCGCCGGCGATGGTGTTGGTTTGCAGATAGGCGATGCCGGGGCGCTCCAGGATCGCGCGGCAGCCGTGGATCGTGCTTTCGCCCTCGCCGCCGGCGATCGGGATCGACGTCTGCTGGGCGACCAGCGACAAACCGAGCGCCTGATCGTGCCACCGGACCGGCTCTTCCAACCAGAAGATGTCGTACTCCTCGATGCGCCGTGCGACCTCGATCGCGGTCCGCGGATCCAGCGCCCGAAAGATGTCGACCATGAGCTTGGCATCGGGTCCGATCGCCGCCCGTGCCGCGCGTGTTTCGGCGACGATCTGATCGGGATCGCGGTCGAGGATGTGGAACTTGACCGCGTCGTATCCCGCCGCCACGCATGCCGCCAGTTCTTCGCCGAGGCCCTCCGGCGTGTCGGACCGAATCGGGATGTCGGCGTATGCGGGAATCCAATCCCGGTAGCCTCCCAGCAGCTGCCAGCACGGCAGACCGGCGCTTTTGCCCAGCAGGTCCCAGAGCGCGATGTCCAGCGCGCCGATCGCGGCAATCAAGTCGCGCTCTCGCCCAAGCAACGGAACCGTCGCGCCCTCCATCTTGGCCCAGAGCCGTTCGACGTTGCGCGGGTCTTCGCCGATCAGCAACGGTTTGAAGAGGTCGTGAATCGCGGCGACGTGCGTGCCCCAGGCGCGGCTGATCCCCTCGAGCCCATCGTCGGTCCGGACCGTGATCGCGGCCAGCACCCGGCGGTGGCGTCCGGCGAACGGATCATTCCAGGTCGGCTGGAAGAGAAGCGTTTCGATCCCGACGATCTTCATCGGCAACGTGTGCCTTCCCGTGACGACTGTTGCGGTCGATCACCAAATCCGCTGGGAGCGAGTTGATCCGTCATTCACCTCGAGCCGACGCCCCGCGCCTCAGACAGTTCTCGGTCTACGGGGTCACGAACCAGCCGCGGCCGAATCCGGCCTGTTCGACGCCAGGAAGCTTTCGCGCTCGCCGAAGGGGAATTGCTTGAAATCCTCGGCCAGCTCGACCAGCCCGTCCGCGGCGGCGCGGACGATGACCTCGCCCTTTGCCGCGGTCGCGATGGTGGGGTCGCCGCCGACGCCGGTCTTGGTTTGGGCACTGCGCCAGCCGGTGAACTTGATCGGCGAACCCCCGAGCAGATCCTCGTAGAAGTACTTGGAGCGACGCCGCATGTCCTTGACCGCACGGTCCATCTGCACGCCGTCCGGTTCCAGGTAGAGGTAAATCGACGTCTCGTACTCGCAGGCGTGGTTGGCACCGCCCGGATACGGCGACTCGCGCACCGTGTCGAACGCCTCTTTGGTCAGATCCCAGTACGACACCGCGGCGCACTTGGCAGCGCTGCGCACGGTCACGAGTCGCGCGACCGCATCGAGCAGATGCGCGTTGCTACCGTGGCCGTTGACCAACAGAATCCGTTCGAATCCCTGGTGGGCGAAACTCCGAGCAACGTCGAAGCAGTAGTGAATGAAGTGCTCGGGCTCCACGCTGATCGTGCCCGGGAAGTCGAGATTGTGTTCATTGAACCCATAGTGGATCGGCGGGGCGCAGACGAGAAGATCGGGCCGCTGTTCGGCCGCGCGGATGCAGACCGTTTCGACGGCGAGATTGTCCATGTCGATCGGCAGATGATGGCCGTGCTGTTCGATCGCGCCGACGGGTATCAGCACCACCCGGCCGGCGCGCACGCTCTCATTGACCTCGGGCCACGTCAGCTTCCGGTACAGCGGCTGCATCTCGGTCTCCATCTCCATGCATGAACGTCGGACCATTTTCGGGGCGCCCGAGCGGGCGCGCGACACTGCTTGCGCTCGCCACGCGCGACTCCCTACTCTGGACGCCGTTGTCGAGCGGATCGTGGGGAGGTGCGGCACAGGATTTGACAAAAAATAGCATATAAAATTACGCTGTCAAGTGGCCAACGGTCGTGCGGAGCCAACCGAGCGTCCGTGGGACCGGTCGAGTCGTATGCTTCGTGCAGGGACAGCGTACGTTTGCCGCCGTGCCAATCGGGCGGGCGGTCACGGAGGGCTGACGGGTGTGATGACCTCAACCATGATCTATCGCACCAAGCGCGACGTCGCGCTTGGTCTCATGCGCGAGGCGATCATGAGTGGTGAGCTCGCGCCGGGAACCCGATTGATTCTCGAGGATCTGTCTCGTCGCTTCGGCCTGAGCCTGACGCCGATTCGCGAAGCGCTCCCGGTCTTGGAAACCGAGGGCTTCGTCGTGCAGTTGCCCCATAAAGGCGCCATCGTCGCCCCGATGGACCGGGAAGAGATTCTCGAGCTCTACGCCACTCGTGGCGGCATGGAAGCGATGGTGACGCGCCAGGCCGTTCCCAAATTGACCGACGAGGCGATCGCGGAGATGGCGGAGTTGATCCGGCAGATGGAGGATTCGGAACACGACTGGGATCGCTTTTTGACCCACGACAAGGCGTTTCACGTCGTGCTCTATCAGGCCGCCGGTAGTCGTCGCTGGTTGGAGACGATCGAAACGCTCTGGCATCGAAGTACGCGCTACATGATTGCCAGCACGGCAATGAGCGGTGCCGTTCCCGCCATCCACGCCGATCACCGCGCGCTCCTGTCGGCGTGCGAAGCACGCGACGCCGATCGCGCAGCGGACATTACCCGCAGTCACCTCGAGCACTCGCGGGACCGCCTGTTACGCGAGTGGACATAATCTAGACAGCACGCAGGACGCCCGAGAGGCATTCCCCTACGTCCCGTGCAGGCCGCTTCCTAGCCGTGCCGGATCCTCGGGTCCATCAGGTCGCGTAACCAATCCCCAACCAGGTTCATCGCCAGGACGACGCAGAGAATCGCCAGCCCCGGAAAGACGCCGAGCCACCAGGCAACGGATAAAAAGCTGCGCCCATCTGCCAACATCCCGCCCCAGGACGGTTGGTCGGGGGGAATGCCCAACCCGAGGAAACTGAGCGCCGATTCCTGCACGATCATCGCGGCGACGGAGAACGTCGCCAGCACGATCACCGACGACAGCACATTCGGCAGGATGTGTCGAAAGAGGAGCCGGCTGTCGGACATGCCAAGCGAGCGGGCGGCCTCGACGTACAGCCGTTCACGCGCCGACATCACCTCCGCCCGCACAACGCGGCTGTACCCGGCCCACCCGGAGATGGCCAACACGATCACGATATTCGTCAGGCCTGCGCCAAACACCGCCAACACCAGCAGTGCAAGCAGCATGAATGGGAATGTCAACTGCAGCTCAACCAGGCGCATGATCAGGATGTCGCCGACACCGCCGTAGTAGCCGGAGACGAGCCCGAGGATCACCCCGAACGTGCCGGCGAGGGCCACAGCCGAAAACCCGACGATCAACGAGATGCGCGCCCCATAGATGAGACGAGACAAGATGTCCCGCCCGAGTTGGTCCGTGCCGAGGAGGTGCTCCGTCGTTCCCTCGGCGTGCCAGATAGGCGGCGCGAGCTGGTCGCGGAGATTTTGGCCCGCCGGATCGTGTGGGGCAATCCAGGGCGCGGCGACGGCACTGACGACGACGACGAGCACGACTGCCGCCCCGGCGAGGGCGGACCAGTGACGCGTGAGCAGCTGGCGCATGGACGGGGCTCGCCCGCGCATCCCCATGGCCGGTGATATGGCGGAGGCGAGCGTGACCGACCCGGAGGACTCCTTGGAACCCTGGTGACTCATCCGCGTTTCAGCCTGGGATCCAGTAACGGATAGAGCAGATCGACCGCCAGGTTCACCAGGAGGACCAGCGTCGCAAATACGAACACGATCGCTTGCACCAATGGGTAATCGCGCGCGCCGATCGCTTGAATTGCCAGCCTCCCCATGCCGGGCCAGGCGAAGACCGTTTCCGTGATGACGGCGCCGCCCAGCAACAGCGCGAACTCGAGGCTGATCACCGTTAGCAGCGCGATCAGGGTGTTCGGCGTCGCGTGTCGCAGCAGCACGACCCGCTCCCTGAGGCCCTTTGCCCGCGCGGTGCGTAGGTAATCGCTGCCGAGCACTTCCAGGAGCGCGGAGCGCGTCAGGCGGCTGATCTTGGCGGTCGAAAAGATGCCGAGGGTGACCGCGGGCAGCACGAGCGATTCGAGCCCTTGATCGCCGATCGAGGGAAAGATGCGCCAGCGGACCGAGAAGAGGAGGATGAGCAGAATGCCAACCCAAAAGGTCGGAGCCGATGTCCCGAGCAACGCGATCACCAAACCGATGCGGTCGATCAGCGAGTTCCGGTGAATCGCGGCCAGAATGCCGAGTGGAATCCCGGTCACGAGAGTAAACAGGATCGACGCCCCGGCCAGTTTGAGCGTCGCGGGGAAGCGATCGAACACGACGCCGAGAGCTGGTTGATTGAAGCTCAGCGACTCCCCGAACTCCAACCGAACCAGCCGACCGAGAAAGCGGACATACTGTTCGGGCAGCGGCGCGTCATAGCCGAGACTGCGCCGCATCGAGTCGATCACCTCGGGCGGCGTGTCCTGCGGCACGAGCAGAAGCACCGGATCGCCCGAGAGGCGAAGCACGACAAAGACGATCGTCGAGATGCCCCAGAGCAGAAAGATTGCTTGAGCGCAGCGCGCGGCGATGTAGTTCGCGCTCAATCTGCCTTTTCCCCTGGTCGCCGGCACCGCAAGGTGCCGGCGTCGGAAACGAGGCCGCACCCGGCCGGCACGTCGCGAACCACGACCTGTCTCCGGCGTGCGATTAGCTCACCTCGACATCCAGCAGGTAGATGCGCGCGTCGTTTCGCGCCGCGAAGCCTTGCACACGTTCGCCGACCGCAAAGATATCCGGCGGTTGGAAGAGATAGATCACCGGCGGATCGTCGTGCAAGATCTCCCCACAGCGGTGCAACAGCGCCAGGCGAGCTTCCGGGTCGAGCTCCTGCACCGAGGCGGTCAGCGCCTCATCGTACTCGGGGTTGTTGTAGATCGAGTTGTAGCTTCGGGTCGGGCCGTAGTTGGCCATCACGAAGTAGGCGTCCTGGATCGGGAAGTAGTTCATCCCCTGCAGGTTCAACCCGTCGAGCTTGTCGGCCGACAGGCGCTCGGCAAAGGTCGCGAACTCGATCGTTTGGAGGTTGGTCTTGACGCCGACATCCTCCAGGAAGCCCGCGATCGCCTGGTTGGTGTCCCGGTCGCCGATGTAGGAGCCTTCGGTCGTCCACACGGTCAAGGTAATCTCGCCGACGCCCGCCTCGGCGATCAGCTGGCGAGCGCGGGCAGGATCGTAGGGGTACGCGGCCAGGTTCGGGTTGAAGCCGTAGCCGTCATCGCCGACCAGCTGGCCCTGGGAAAGACGCGCGTGTCCCTGCATGATGCTGTCGATGATGACCTGCTTGTCGATCGCGTAGTTGAAGGCCTGGCGGACCCGTTTGTCTTGCAGTGCCGGATTCAGACCCGGCATCAGATGGACGACGTGCATGCGGCTCATGAAGGCTTCTTCGATGCGATAGCCCTCAGCCCGCAACGGTTCGACATTGATCAGCGGCACGTTTTGGATCATGTCGACTTGACCCGACTGCAACGCCGCCAATCGAGCGCCGCCCTCGGGAATCGCCAGATACTTCACGGTGGCGAGCTTCGGCGCGCCGCGCCAGTAGGTTTCGTTCGCGGCAAAGTCGATAAAGTCGCCGGGTGCGCCGTCGACGTACTTGAACGGTCCGGTGCCGACAGGTGCGGTGACAAAACCGTCCGAACCGCCTCGCTCCTGGAAGTAGAGGTGCGGAATCATGAACGCGACAGAGAGGGCGCGGACCAGGACTGCCGACGGGGCCTTCAGGATCAGCCGAACGGTCAGCGGATCGACGACCTCGACCCGCTCGACGGTCGAGAGCCTCGACCGAATCGCCGAGCGCTGCTCCGGGTCGATGATCCGCTCGACGTTCCATTTCACGGTTTCGCCGGTGAACGGCTCCCCGTTGTGGAAGGTGACGCCCTGGCGCAACTTGAGCTCCAGCGTCAAATCGTCGATGTAATTCCACTCCGTTGCCAGTGCCGGCTCGAGCTCACCGGCGGCGGAGATGTTGGTCAGACCCTCCCACAGCTGGAAAAAGGTCGCGAAGGAGATGCCGGACGCGTTGAGGTGCGGGTCGAGGGTCGGCGGCAGCGCACCCATGCCGACCTTCAAGTCGCCGCTGGATTGAGCGCGGCCCGAAAAACGGGTTGTCGCGAGGGCGAGTCCGGCCGCTCCCGCTCCCTGCAGTACCCGGCGTCGCGACAGACTCGAGCTGATGATCGGGGTTCGTACGGTCATTGGGCGCCATCCTTTCGCGTGCTCATCACCGGCAGCGGCCGGAGCAACCTGACGGTACATCTGACGAGCGGGTGCCAGCCCGAGGCTGACCATTGACGTTGTGGTCAACCGCTGCTCCGGGCAGGACAGTGGACGCACGCCGCCACCCCACCCTTTCCAAGCCCGCGGTAGTTTGACACAATGTAACATATCAAATGTGGGGGTCAAGCGCTCGGCTGAGCGCGATTCTGCCCGGCTTCTACCACCGGGCGCGGACAGAGGAGGGGGCATGCTGCTGAATCTTGAGCGCGCGCGCGCCATCATGGACGAACGGAAGCTCGATGGTCTCGTCGCCGCCTCGGCGGAGAACGTGACCTATGCCAGCGGCTTTGCCAACTGGACGATCTACACGTTCAAAGACCTCGAAATGTACGTCGTGATCCCCCGCGACGGCGATCTGAGTTTGGTCGCCGCGATCGACGCGGCGGATTACCTGGCCCAGTACCCGACCACCACCTCCCGGCTCTATGTCTACGGCACGTTCCACACCGAACGCCGGCCGGGCGTATCGCTGACCGGCGCCGAGGCGGCCCTGGTCGCGACCAGGGAGGAGGCGATTCGGCAGCCGAACGCGTTGACCGCGCTGCGGCAGGCGCTCGCTGACAGCGGACTCAGCGGCAGCCGGATCGGTCTCGACGAGCGCGGCATGTCCCCGTCCCGTTGGCAGGCCTCCCGGGAAGCGCTGGACAACGTGGCGATCGAGGAAGCAGGCGACCTCTTCCGGCGGATCCGGCTCATCAAAACCCCGGCAGAGATCGAGCAGCTTCGCTTCGCCGTTTGCGCGGTCGAGCAAGGCATCCTGGCCGCGTTCGAGCGCGCCGCGCCGGGCGCGACCGAGTGGGACCTCGAGGTCGCGTTCCGCACCACCGTGGCCGCGACCGGCGCCACACCCGGGCATTTTGAAACGTCGGCGGGCACGCGCTCCGCCGGCTGTTTTCCCGCGTCGGCGGAGTACCGTATCCAGGCCGGCGACGTGATCCGCTCGGATTCCGGCGGCCGCTACCAGGGGTACTGGGCGGACACCGGACGCACCGCGGTCCTCGGAGAGCCGCCCGTGGAATTGCGGCGCTACTACGACGCGCTCCGCCAGGGCATCGAGGCGATTTGCGCTCAGGTCAAACCGGGCGTGCCGATCGACACATTGTTCGAGACAGGCGTGCAAACCGTGCGCGAGGCGGGCATCCCCCATTACCAACGGCATCACGTCGGTCACGCGATCGGGCTCGAGATGTACGAGCCGCCGGTCCTGGTCGGCAAGGGAGGCAGCAGCGACATTCATCGCTCCGGAGGTTCCGATCTCCGCCTTGAGGAAAACATGATCATTAACGTGGAACTACCCTATTATGAGCTGGGACTCGGCGGCCTGCAAATCGAAGACACGCTTGTGGTCCGCCGCGACGGCTACGAACGGCTTAATACCGCCGATCATGAGCTCCGATCCTATTGAGTCGGCGCGACGGCCGCGCGAGGAGCACGAGGCATTGGACAAGACCCCCTTTTCCCTGGTCACCGGTCTGGTCTGCTTGACCTGCGAACGCCGCTATCCCTTTCAGCTGATGCTCGAAGGCTGTCCGGATTGCCGCGCGGCCGGCCGCATCGCCATTCTCGACCCGGTCTATGCCGAGGACGCACGGGTCGCGGCCGCCCTGTCCCGAGCGCAGCCGCGGTCGCTCTGGGGCTATCATCCCCTGCTGCCGGTTCCAAACGCTGCCAACGTGGTTTCCCTCGGTGAAGGCGGTTCACCCTTGCTGCCACTCGATCCCAGTGGTGACGAACGCCGGCCCGGCGAGTGGAAGGTGAAATACGAAGCGGTCAACCCGACCCACTCGTACAAGGACCGGACGAACGCGGTTGCCGTTTCGGCCGCGCGGGCATTTGGCTGCGACAAGGTGGTCTGCACCTCGACCGGCAACCACGCGGTCGCCCTGGCGTCGTACGCGGCCCGTGCCAACCTGCGCTGTTTGATTCTCTTGCCGCCAGAGGCGCCGCCGTTGAGCGTCAAGGAGATGCGCTTCTTTGGTGCCGAAGTCGTGACTATCGCCGACGGCAACATCGTGCCGTTGATCGCCGAACTCGTCGCCAATCACGGATGGTATGTCTCTCAGCGCAACGCGCCGGGTGTTGGTGGCCGCCCGTTCGGCAACCCCTACGGCATGGAAGGCTACAAGACGATCGCCTACGAGGTCTTTCATCAGCTCGGCGGGCGAGCGCCCGACAAGGTGTTCCTCCCGGTTGGCGGCGGTGACGCGGCGTGGGGCGTCTACAAGGGGTTTCGCGAACTGCGCGATTCCGGTCTCGCCAACCGCATCCCGCAGATCATCGCCTGCCAATCGACCGCCGGCGCGCCGCTCGAACACGCCTTGCGAAACGGGCTGCAGGCGGTCGCGCCGGTCGACACCTCGTCGACGATCGCCTACTCGATCGTCGAGCGCCAGACCGGCGATCATGCGCTCTGGGCAATTCAGCGATCGGGCGGGCGCGCCGTTGGGGTGGACGACACCGCACTTCGCCGCGCCGAGCGCACCTTTGCGGCCGCCGGCATCTGTGTCGAGCCCTCCTCCGCGGCGTCGCTCGCTGCTGCCAGCCTCATGGCCGAACAGGGCGAGATCGCGGAGGACGAGACCGTGGTTCTCATCGCGACCGGCGCCGGCCTCCGATGGCCGGCGACGTTTGCCGACAACGCCTCGCCGATTCCGGCCGTGGAGGGAACGCTCCAAGCCCTTGAGCGACACGTGCGGCTGTGACCTTATGAACGCCGGGTGCCAGTGCAGCCGGCGAACTTGACCATCTCCTCTCCACGGCACTGCTCTGCCGCCAAGCCCTGCCCCTTCCCAGACAAATATGCCTGCGGATGCTTAGACCACTCCACCGAGGAGCGGGATGACGAGCTCCTCCCAATGGGCGGAGACGGCGTCGCGGTAGGGGGCGGCGGCGACGATGCGGATCAGGCGGCGGTGTTCCTCGTAGCGTTTGAAGTCGTCGTCGCCGAGACCAACCACGTCACGCCAGGGCATTAGGGGAGAGAAGCCGACCGGCGGCTCGTCGAAGTGAACCCAGACGTCGGTTCGCCACTTCTCCGGCTTGGGGATGTCGATCAGAATCGCATCGGGCGGGACAGGGCGGTTGATTACTGCCGCGAGCACCTCCGTCATCTGGATCTCTCCGGCGCGGCGCGCGTCCGGGTCGTAGAAGAGATTTCCGAGGCGGGCGTAGAGCTCGAAAGCGCGGGCGCTGACCTCGACGGCGCGCTTGTGGAACCGGCGCTCGTGGAGGGCCGCGGTCAAGCGTCGGGTGGGCGCCGGCATCCGGTCCTCGCCGAGGAGCGCGAGGAGCGAGGTGTCGTCGTGGTCGGTCAGCTCTGCCGGTGTGATCGCATCCACAAGCACGGCCTCCTGGACGGCGCGGAGGAGCATTGCCATGCAGGCGCGGTTGGTGTGGTGCCAATAGACGTTGTCGAACATCTCCTGGCGGGCGTTGATCAGCGAGTGGAGCGGACTCACGCCTTTGGCGCCGACGACGATGCGGGACGAGGACTGAGGGGCCCCGAGGACACCCCGGACGGAGGACTGAGTGACATCCGTGCCGGCGAGTGGGATATCTTCGATGGAGAGGGACTCGATCAGGCGGGCGGTGTCGACGCCGCCGTAGGGGACGTTGCAGGCGCGGGCGTCGCGGGGTAAGTAGTCGAGTTTGTCGACGTCGAGTGGACCGGAGAGCAGGCCCCGTAGCACGCGGTCGGCGTCCGAGAGCTCCCGACTGTCGGGAGCGACGATCGTGGCGACGCGCGCCGGATCGACTGACCAGGCTTGCTGCAAGATCGAAGCGATCTCCGGTCCTTCGATGAGGCGGCGGCCGACCTGCTCGTGGGGGAGGACGGGTGGGCCGAGTTCCTCGATGGCGTGGGAGAAGGGGTAGTGGCCGATGTCGTGCAGGAGCGCGGCGGCGGCGAGGGTGCGGGCGTCGTCATCGGTGATCCACGACCCGCCGCCGGTCGCGCGCAGATGCGCCAGCGCCAGCCGAGCGAGGTGGAGAACGCCGAGCGAATGCTCGAAGCGCGCGTGCTTCGCCCCCGGCCAGACGCGGGAGACGAACCCGAGCTGCTGGATGCGCTCGAGCCGCAGGAACGCCCGCGTGCCGATGATCGCTAACTCCGGTTCGGCCAGCGGGATGCGGTCGTAGAGCACGTCGCGCACGGTCGTCGCCACCGGGAAGCCCGTCCCCGGCACGTACCGACCACTTCCCTCGGACCATGTCTCCATGGATGATCCCCCGTGCGCAGTATCGGCGTTCGATCCTGTCACGCAAGGATACGGGACGCCGGGGTGGATCACGCACAGGACGCTCCTCGGATAAGCTGTCACGGTTGAGGGTGAGACGGACGTTTTGGGAGTCACGGGTGGGGATCGACGAGCAAACGGATACACAGCACGGTACCGAGTTGGACGCTTCCGGGCCGGTGGTCGCCATCATCCCGATTGACGAGCCCGAGATCGGTATCCGTGAGCAGCGCATCGATCGGGCGTTGCCGTTCGCGCTCGCGCTGCCGGCGGTGACGCTGACCTATTGGACGATCGACATCCTCTCGCCGGCTCTGCCTGACATCAAGGACGACCTCGCCCTCTCCGCGGCCGGGACCGGACTCGTCTTCTCGCTCCTCTTCCTCGGCCGCCTCGTCGCCAACCTCCCGGCCGCGTTCCTTGTCGATCGGATCGGTGCGGCGACGACCGCGGCGGCAGGCGGCGTGCTGCTGACGTGCGGTTCGGTTGCTGCCGCGCTGGCGGACGGTAGCACCCTGCTCTTCCCCGCTCGGGTGCTGCAGGGGATTGGTATCTCCCTCCTGGTGACGGCGTCGCTACGATCCATCTTGCGCACGAAACCGGGTCAAGGCGCGGCGATGACCTACTTCGGTTTCGCGGCGACGATGGGCGGTGTCTTCGGTCTGCAGAGCGGCGGCTATCTGACGGAGACGTTCAACTGGCGGGCCGTCTTCGTCCTCTGCGTCGTGCTGGCCGCGATCCTCACGGTGACGGCGTTCGTCGCGCGCCGGTCAGGAGCAGTTGTACCGGCAGCTGCGGCGACGCGGACGCAACCGGACTCCAACGCCGCGGCAACCCGGACGGTGGGATCGGTTCTACCGGCACTACTTTTCAATTTCCTCGTCTTCGTCAATTACAGCATCTGGGTGGCGCTGCCGCTCTACACCGAGCGTCGGTTCGATGCCTCGGCCGAGGCGAACGCCAACCTGCTGCTCGTGATCACGGTGATGCACCTCGTCGCCGCATTCCCGGTGGGACGGGCGATCAGGAAATGGGGCGGACGACCGATTCTCATCGCCGGGCTGCTGGTTGCGATTGCCGGGACGCTGCTGGTCTTGCCGGCTCCGGAGATGCACTGGCTGCTCGTGCCGCTGGTGCTGTATGGGATCGGGATGGTCGCGGCGGCCAATGCTGGGAGCGACCTTGTGCTCCAGCGCGGCGGACTCAGTGGACGGGCGGTAGGGATGGTCCGGCTCAGCAGCGACCTCGGTCTTGTTCTCGGACCGTTTGCGACCGGCACCCTCTCAGATGCCTTCGGTTATCGGACGCCCTTCATCGCGCTCCCGATCGTCACCGGAATCGCCGTGATCCTCGCGCTCCGCGACCGCGCACCGGGTTCCGGTTCAGCGCGGGTCTGATTCGAGCGGTTCACGGCTGTCATACTCGGCACGCGACTTCCCTGCCGTGAGTGACCTATCGACAAGGTTGAGGACTTGCCGAACATCGTGCCGTTCCCGTCCACGCCGGCAGCGCCGAGCCGCGGCGCGCGCCGCTCGCTCGCCTTTCTGGCGTCCGCGGTGCTCCTGGTTGCCGTCGCCGTGATCGCGGTCGTGATGGCGGGCGACGAGGCGCCCGCACCGGTTCCTGTTCAGCGTGCCGATGCCGTCTCCGATCTCCTCGGTTGGATCCCGGCGACAGACGAGTACCGGCGTGCCTTCGCCGTCTGGTCCGAGGATCCAGGTGCGGCCGGTGGGACGCTGGCCGCGATCACGGCGGCCGATCCCCTGTTCGACCGGTTGGCCCTGACGCCGGTGCCGTTCACCCTCGGGCGGTCCAACGACTGGCCGGGTCGGTTCGGTTACCGGGCGCGAGACGTGACGAGCTGGGCAACCGCCGGCAGGAACTCCTCCATCGCCGTCCTCGGCGGCGATTTCGACCACGCCGCGATCGGGCGCAAACTCGACAGCTCCGGCTATCGACAGTCGACGTATCACGGCGTGTCGGTGTACGTGCTCCATGACGTCGCCACGCGGTCGAGAACCGTTGACGGCGATGCTGAGAGTGCCGCCAATGCGGTTGCGCTCTTCGCCGATCGTGTGATCACCGCAGTCTCGGCAGCCACGGTCCGTGACGCGATCGACGCGGCTCATGGACGCTTGCCGTCGCTCGCAGATGAGCCCGCGGTGGGGGAGATCGTTCGCACGTTGGCGCCGATCAGCGGGCTTGTCGCCGTCGACGCGGCCGACCATGCCATCGATTGCGGTGTCGGTGGGCAGTGGCGGCGGAGCGACCTCGATCAGCCGAGCGGACGCTACGTCGTGGTCGGCTTCGGTCGTCTGGGAGCGGGCGGGCAGCGACGAACGCTGGTCGCGACCAGCTTTGCCAACGCGCCGGCGGCAGACAGGGCGCTCGACGCCTTCACGGCGGGATGGGAGAGTGGAGCCGTCAATGCCGCTGGGGCAGGGGCCGACATCGCCATCTATGGTCAGGTAAGCGCGGTCAGTCAGACGGGCAACTTGCTTGTTGCGGAGCTGGTGGAAGGGCGCGAGGACGGTTGGGCGCGGGCGGGCATCCGTTTTGCCATACCGGTCTGCGAGGCAGTCGTGACGGCGTTGCCACCCGGCACTCCGGTCCCGCCGACCGAAACGCCCGCCGATGGGGTGAGGGAATCCCCAGCAGGGACGTAGACGTAAGCCTGGGTTGGGAGCGACGACGCTCGCACGTGAAGAGGAACAATCATGACCGAGAGTTCGCGCGAAAACGATCCTCGCCAATCGACGCAGGCATCCCAGGCGGCGACTGGGACAGGTGGTGTCGAGTCGCCGCCGATCGTGATCGAGGTGCCGGGACCGGCCGTCAATCCGGTGATGGAACGGTTTTGGGCCGCGGTGCGGCGATTGCCCCGCTACGTCTTCCTCGGCACCAACCTGGTTCGTGACGACCGCGTACCGCGGAAGGTGAAGGCGACGATCGCCGTCGGCGGGGCCTACGCGATCTCGCCGATCGACCTGGTCCCGGGGATCATTCCGGTTGCAGGGCAACTCGACGACCTCGTCGTTCTCCTCCTCTCGCTGCGGCAGGCCATCCGCTCCTGCCCGCCCGAGGTCGCCGAGGAGCACTTGAGTCGGGCAGGGCTGAGCCAAACCGACTTCGAGACCGATCTGCGCGCCGTGCGCGATACCGCCGTTTGGTTGGCGCAAAAGGGGATTCGCGCAACCGGCAAACTGGCTGCGCGCGGTGGGCGCCGCCTGCGCGCGCTGCTGCCTCATCGCTGACGCACCGCTACGATCGTCTATACTGGTCGACGCGGGGAACGGCAGGGAAGCCGTCATCCCCGCTCCTGACTCGATGCGCCCCTGATTGCCGGTTCGGAGACCGCTTCGCGGTGGATGACACGGCAGCAGATGGCAGGGCTCGCAAAGGCAGAGTCGCCGCGCGACGTCCATGGAGTTGGGATACTGGGTACAAAGGAAGGTGTTCGTCATGAGCCGCGAGCGACGCCGGCTCTTCCAGGAGGAAGAGCCCTTGGCGGAGCCGGGGCGCTACGGGTGTCCGATGCTGGCACGCGCACGACGTTTCTCCTCCCTCCAGGTAGACGGGCCGCAATGGCGCTGCTCGTTGGGTTGGGCGCTTCGTGGAGAACTGGACGTGGCATGCTGCCAGGCGACGGAGTCGGCGACCGATTGTTGGAAGGTTCATCCAGAGCGTAAGCCGATCGTTGAGTTGCCGCCGCCGCCGCCGAGGGAGCATAAAGCCAGCGCCGATTGACAACCGTGTACGCGCCGGTTCGCCAAGCCGGAACGATCTCGACCACGTGTGACGCCGCCGCGGACCATCGTCCGCGGCGGCGGTCGTTCTTATCTGGGTAGCCCAGGATACTCGCGATTCCACCGATCGACCGATGCCTCCGATGCACTCGGAGCGATGCATTCACGGGTGGATCGCCGGTCGCCCGACCCGTGATGGGCGTGCTATCCTGAATCCCCGCCGTGCCGAGGCGTCACAGACCGACAACGTCGGTACCTGACGATCCTGGCAAGAACGATGATCATGGGGTGGGGCGCGTGTCGACGCTGAGCACCAGACAGACGATCGGGCTGGTGGTCCTCTTCGCGTTGACCAGTCTCTCCTTCATCGCGCTCGACAATCGCAGCGCCCTCGACCCCCTGAAGACCGCGCTCCACGACCTCGTCGTTCCCGCTACCGACCTCTTCAACCGCGCCGGGAAGCGCAGCGACTCAGACCTGGCACGGGAGCTGGAGCAGGTCAAGCGCGAGCGCGATGCTGCGCTGGCGGAGAACGTTCGGCTCAAGGCAGATCAAAAGGATACGGAGAAACTCCAGGCGATCCTGGATGTCAAGCAGAACCATGGGGCGTGGACGCTCGTCACCGCACGTGTGCTCAGCGTCGATCCGATGAATCTCCAGAAGTACGTCGTCATCGACAAAGGATCGCTGGACGGTATCAAGGAGGGGATGGCCGTCGTCGATCCCTACTACTTCGTCGGCTTGGTCGTCGGTCCAGTGGAGGAGCACTCGGCGAAGGTGATGCTGGCGATCGACGGCTCGGCGGTGGTCGGCGCCCAATTGCTGGACAGCGGAGCGGACGGCATCGTCCGCGGTCGGTGGCAGTCTGGTGGCCGCCTCGAAATGGACTACGTCGATCGCAGCGTCGAGCCCAAGAAGGGCGAGATCGTCGTTACCTCGAAGAGCGTCGAAACCCGAACGGCGGGCGTGCCCGGGAACTTGATCATCGGAAGGGTCGAGGACGATCCCGAGCGGTTCAACCAGGGTGACAGCCAGACGATCAACGTGCTTCCCTCTTGCGACTTCGACAACCTCACGCTCGTCGCCGTGATTGTGAACGATGGCGAATCCGGTTCCTAAGTCGCCAACCGGCGCCCGCCGGCTCCCTGACGTTCGTCTCGGCGCCGCGATTGCGGCGGCGAAGCTCACCTCCGCCGGGATCCGACGGGCGGGGCGAGGCGGGGGTACGGCCGCGCCCGGTCTGGTTGCCGATCGAATCGATCCGGCGCTCCTGACGAAGCTGGCTGGGCGCCTCCCCCAGGGGGTGATCGTTGTCGCCGGAACGAATGGCAAGACGACGACCTCCCGAATGCTCGCCGACATTCTTGAAGCGGACGGCATGCGCGTCGTCCACAATCGCTCGGGGTCGAATTTGGTTCGGGGTGTGGCCGCCGCCTTTGCCGACCATGCCTCACTCAACGGGCGACCGGGCGGCGATGTGGGGGTGGTCGAGAGTGACGAAGCCGCGCTCCCGGCGGTGGTCGATCTTCTCCGGCCGCGGGTGATCCTGCTCAACAACCTCTTCCGCGACCAGCTTGACCGCTACGGCGAGCTGAATACCATTGCCACCAAATGGCGCGCCGCGCTGGAAGGTTTGCCGGCGACGACCAGGCTCGTCGTCAACGTGGATGATCCGACACTGGCGGCGATGACGGATGGTCTCGGCGCGCGGCGGATCGGTTTCGGCTTGGACTCGACGCGTTACCGACTCGAGGCCCTACCCCACGCCGCCGACGCGGCCAGCTGCCGCCGCTGCGGCGCCGATCTGGTCTACGACGCGCTCTATGTCTCGCACCTCGGCGCCTGGCGCTGCCCAGCGTGTGGAAACGGCCGACCTCCCTTGGATTCGGCGGGCACCGAGGTGGAGCTGAACGGCGTGGACTCGCTCCGCGTCACGCTCACCGGCAGGGAAGCCCGTCCGTTGCCGCTCGACGTGGGGGTACCCGGGCTCTACAACGTCTACAACGCCGTTGCCGCCGCCACAACCGCGCGCGCGATGGGGATTGCCGACGAAACGATCGCCCGGGCCCTGGCCGGTTTCCGCGCTGCCTTTGGTCGCATCGAGCGGGTGTCGTTGCGTGGTCGCACGCTCGTCCTGGCGCTCGTCAAGAATCCGGTCGGGTTCAACGAGGTGCTGAGGATGTTGACGACGGAGTCCGGCGGTCTGGCCGTGCCGACGTTGATCGCGATCAACGACCTCGACGCCGACGGCCGGGATGTATCCTGGCTCTGGGATGTCGACTTCGAGCTCCTGGCCGAGGGTGATGCCCCGCTCAGCACGACAGGTATCCGTGGTGCCGATATGGCCAACCGCCTGAAGTACGCAGGCATTCCAGCCTCGCGCATCACGCCCCTCAACGCCGACCTGCGGCAGGCGCTGGATGCCTTTGTCGCGAGTGTGCCGGAGGGTGAGACGGGGTACGTGTTGCCGACGTACACCGCGATGCTGGAGTTGCGGCGAATCCTGGCAGGGCTCGGGGCGGTGGAGACGTTCTGGAAGCAGTGAGGACGTTTCCTCGGGTCACCAAAGGTTCGAAGCTCGTTGGCGATCCTCGATCGGAGGAAACAGATGCACCTCACCATCGGCTGGTTGTATCCGACGAAGATGAACATCTATGGCGACCGCGGGAACGTGATCGCGCTGGCGCAGCGGGCGCGTTGGCGCGGGATTCCCGCGGACGTGAAGGAGATAGGGATGGGCGACGCGATCCCGGATGAGGTCGACGTCTTCTTTTTTGGCGGCGGACAGGACCAGGAGCAGATCGCCGTTTCGAACGACCTCAAGGGGGCGAAGGGTGAGGCGCTGAAGGCAGCCGTCGAAGGGGGAGCGGCGATGCTCGCGGTTTGTGGCGGGTATCAATTGCTCGGACACGAGTACCGACCGCACGAGGGAAAGCCGCTGCCGGGGATCGGCCTGTTCGACTTGACGACGGTCGCCGGCCCGGAGCGGTTCATCGGCAACGTCGTGATCGACAGTCAGTGGGGCGAACTCGTCGGGTTCGAGAACCACAGTGGGTTGACTCACCTGGGCGCCGACGCCCGACCGATGGGCCGCGTCCGGATTGGACGCGGCAACAATGGCCGCGACGGCACCGAAGGGGTGATCTACAAACATGCCGTCGGCTGTTACCTCCACGGATCGCTCTTGCCGAAGAACCCGGTGCTGGCCGACTGGCTCATTGCCGCCGGTATCGGTCGCGAGCGTGGACCGATCGAGCTGCCGCCGCTTCTGGACGATCTTGAGGTCGTCGCCCACGCGGCTGCTGTCGCGCGGGCGGTGAAGACCCGCTAAGGGTGCGTGGTACACTCGACAGAGGCATCGCCCCGCTCCGCGAACGACGCAGCTTCAGGTAGCCTGGAGCGGAAACGACGGTTCGTTGGCATCGGTCCTCAGTATCGCTGATGGCTGATCGTCGACGGCTGACAGCTGATGACTCATGGCCCGAATGGTTTTCGCCCTTCTCCTCCTTTTCGCGGCACTCGTTCAGGCGACGGTTTTGCCGTCGATGAACGTGATCGCGGTCTTGCCCGATACCACGCTGGTGCTCCTACTCGTCTGGTGTGCGCTTCGCGGGATGCCGGAAGGGTTGATTTGGGCGTTCGGGCTCGGTCTGCTGCTCGACGTGATTTCCTTAGATCCCTTCGGGGCGAATGGGCTTGCCCTGCTGGGGGTTGCCGTGCTGGGTGGGCTCGCCCGGCGGCGCTTCTTTCACAGCAACCTGATCGTGCCGATCGTGGTCGCCGTTGCGGCCACCTTCGTCCATGCCTTCGTCCTCCTGCTGATTCGCAGTGCCGAAGGGTCAGGGCTGCCGCTGGCCGCGGTCATGCGGGTGGTTTTCCTGCAAGCCCTCCTGAACTCGATCTTCGTCCCGCCGCTCTACCTGATCGCCGGGATGATGGATCGTTGGATGGTACCGAGTCATGCTTAAGCGACGCAAACGGATTCCATTTGACCCGCCGGGCCAGCGGAAGAACAAGGGGAAGCGCAAGAACTGGCGCCGCTCCGACCAAATCTTCCTGACGCGGCGCATGTTCCTGATGAAGGGGGCGATCGCGGCGGGGTTCGCGACGCTGGCCGGTCGCCTCGGCTATATGCAGATCATCAAGGGCAGCCAGTACACGGCCATCACCAAGGACTACACCGAGAAATGGTTCCGGACCAAGGCGACCCGTGGGTTGATCGTCGACCGGCAGGGGCGGTCGTTGGCCGAGAACCGGCGTGTCTGGGAAGTTCGCGTCGTCCCGGCGGAACTGCCGGAGGTCGGAACGCCGGAGTACGAGAGTGTTCGGAATCGGCTGATCACGGCGCTCCGACTGCCCGACGTGCTCGTCGTCGATCCGGAAGGGGTGCCGAGGGGATCCGAGGACACGGTCTACCGGCGCCTCGCCCGGTTGATGGGCTACACGGACGACGTGAGCGAACCGGCGGTCGGATTGATCGATCGGATGCCGAAGCGACTTGGCCCGCCGCCGAAGAGCAAAATGGAGCGGTTCGTCCAGAGTATCAAGCAAGAGGCGACCTATAACTTCCTCGTGCTGATCGACCGCTTCGATCCCGACGAGGCGGCGATGATCCGCTCCGTCGCCCAGGAATTGCCGGGCGTCGACGTCATCAACCAATTCGACTACCTCGTCGGCAACACCGCGGTGAGAGACACCCCGATCATGCTCAAGCGGGATGTCTCGCGCGAGATCGCGCTCTATTTGGAGGCGAACCGGATCAAGCTGCCCGGCGTTCATCTCGACGATTCGGCGCTCGTCCGTTCGTATCCGGGCGGCGAGGTGATGTCGCACATCCTCGGCTACGTCGGCAAGATCAATCAGGAAGAGCTCGAGAACCCCGAGAACCAGACGCCTGGCGGCAACGCGATCTACGACTCCGACGACATCATCGGCAAGAACGGGATCGAGTTGACGATGGAGACGCTCCTCCGCGGCAACAAGGGAGGGCGGTTCGTCCAGATCGACGGAATGGGGTTCGAGCGGGAGGCCCTACACGAGAACCCGCCGGTACCCGGCCGCAATCTCAAGATGACGATCGATCTGGAACTCCAGGCGCTGGCGACTCAGGCGATCGCGGATGGCTTGAAGTTCTCGAACGAGGATCGCCTAGCCGCCGGGTTGGGCGAGTTCGATGCCGGATCGGGGGCGGTCGTCGCGCTCGACCCGCGCAACGGCGAGGTGCTCGCGCTCGTCAGCTATCCGACCTACGACAACCAGTTGTTCGTCGATGGGATCTCGTTCCGCAAGTACGAGTCGTACGACAAAGACCCCCACAAACCGTTGACCAACCACGCCTACGCCAACCAGTTCCCGCCGGGGTCGACGATCAAGCTCTTCAACGCCCTGGCGGCTCTCCGCGAGAAGGTGATCGACGAGAAGACGACCTTGACCTGTACCGGCGGTATCTACGTGCCGTTCACCTGGGACATCACGCGGGGCGTGCCGTACCTCTGCTGGCAGCACAAGGACGACGTGGGACACGGCGAAATGGATCTGATCAGCGCGATCGAGCAGTCGTGCGACGTCTACTTCTACAACGTCGGCACTCCCAAAAAGAAGCTTGACGGGAGTGATGAATTCCTGAGTTATCGCGACTATTACTTCTCGGGTCGCCAGGGAGATCAGCACGAGTTTCGAGGTTTGGGCATCGACAAGATGCACGATCACCTCTACAAGCGATTTTGGTTTGGACGCAGAACGGGGATCGAACTGCCCTTCGAGGCGGCCGGGATCGTGCCCAATCCCGCATACAAGGACAAGATGTTCAACGGCCAGGACGGATGGTCGGCCGGCGACACCATCAACACGTCGATCGGCCAGGGATTCCTAGAGGCCAGCCCGTTGCAGCTGGCGCTGAACACCGCGGCGATCGCGAACGGCGGGACGATCTATCAGCCGCGGCTCCTCCACGAGATCGTCGACGACAACCAACAACCGCTGCAGCCGATCGACACGAAGCGGAATCGCCGTATCAAGATCGATCGCGCCCACCTCGATCTGGTGCGTCAGGCAATGTGGGGGGTCTGCAACAAAGAGTCCGGCACGGCGTTTCAGGCCCCGGATCGCGAGACGGGTGAAATGAGGTCCAAGTGGCGATTGACCAATCCGGACGGCGAGGAGCAGATCGTCATCGCCGGCAAGACGGGAACGGCCGAGGTTGGAGCGAAACGAGACGACGGGACGTACGCCGATTCGCACTCCTGGTTCACCTGCTATGCCCCGTTCGACGAACCTGAGATCGTGGTGACGGTCTTCCTCAACAAGGGCGGTGAGGGTTCCAGCTACGCGGTACCGATCGCCGACCGCGTCCTGCGCGCCTACTTCGAGCTGACCGGCAAGCGGAAGCGCGGTCTGGTGCTGCGCGAGGACAAGGAACCGATCAGGGAGCAGTCCCCTGCTCCCGACCCCAACGCCCCTCGAACGGATCAGGCGACACCTGAAGCTGCGCTGGATGGGTCGGAAGCCGGAGGCGGGGAGACCGGTGAATAGTTCGCTTTGTCACGGCGCGCCCGCCGATACCGCGCTGCCGCAGTTCTTCCGGAAGCGCGCGGCGTGACGCACGTGGCCGATCTTCCTCCCTACGATCTCCACCACATCGGTATCGTGGTCGCCGACATTGACGCGGCAGTCGCGCGCTACGCCGCACTCGGTTTCCACGACGGTGAGCGATTTGCGATGACCGAGCAGGGCGTGATCGCCGTCACCTTTCGGACCGGTCCCGGCTACGTCGAGTTGATCCAACCGACCGATCCCGACGGCGCCATTGCCCGCTTCATGGCGAAGCGGGGTGAAGGCATGCACCACGTCGCCTACCGCGTCGACGATCTTCAGGGCACCCTCGATCGACTCGCCGCCGCCGGCACTCGTCTGATCGATGCCACGCCTCGCCGCGGCGCCCACGGCTGGCGCATCGCCTTCATCCACCCCGAGTCCTGCAACGGCGTGCTGACGGAGTTCGTCGACGACGGTGGAGAGTCGTCGGCCGTCGGTCGTTAGTCGTCAATTCTCTCGTTTTGTCGAGGA
>JAXDKI010000448.1:0-8321 GCA_034667245.1 Thermomicrobiales bacterium
AACCGCCGAGCGTCCGGTATGGTGGAGGGAGCGATCGCGGTCTCGTCCGGGACGCTCCCCTTCGTCGCCGATACCGAGGTGCCCGAGGAATGGCGCGACCCGCGCCTCCAGGATCGATCCCGTTCAGTGATCACCGTCTGCGACCTCGGACCGATGTCGGCCCTCGCCGCCTAAACCCTCAAGGACATGGGTTTCCGCGACGTCGCCTACGTCGAGGGCGGCACCCTGGCCTGGAAGGATGCCGGCCTACCGACCGCACCGCCGACCGGGGATTGACCGCCGCCTGGATGCTGCCCACGGAGGGTGGGTGTGTCTCGTCGAGGCCTCGATCGAATGCTCGTCGGTGCCGTCGCCGGCGCCGCACACTCAGAGGACTAACGACATGTCCATCCCGGTCTTGCTCGACGTCGACGTGCTACGAGAGGCAATCCGAGAGGAGTACGCCGAGGTCGCGGCTTGCCCACTCAAGGGGTTCCACTTCCACACCGGTCGCTTCCTGGCCGCGCGGCTCGGGTACCCCGCCGACCGCATCGACCCGCTCCCCGATCCGGTCGTAGAGAGCTTCGCGGGGGTCGGCAACCCGTTCGCCTGGGGCGAGCCGGCGCCCGGCGAGACCGTGCTCGACCTCGGGTGCGGCGCCGGGTTTGATGCCCTTCAGGCCGCCCAGATGGTCGGACCGACGGGGCGAGTGATCGGCGTCGACATGACGCCGGCGATGCTCGACAAGGCACGGGCGAATGCCACATTGCTCGGTCTGACCAACGCCGAGTTTCGCGAGGGCTACCTGGAGGCGCTCCCGGTCGCCGACGACAGCGTCGATCTGGTCATCTCCAACGGCGTCGTCAACCTCTGCTCGGACAAGGCGGCGGTGCTCGCCGAGGCCTATCGCGTGCTCAAGCCGGGCGGCCGGCTGCAACTCTCGGACATCGTGGTCGCCAGCGCGGTGCCGGAGGACGCGAAGGCCGACATCAGTCTTTGGACCGGCTGAATTGCCGGTGCTCTTCTGGCAGGAGAGCTTCGCTCCCTGATCGAGGCCGCCGGGTTCGTGGCGGTCGAGTTCTCGTCTAACCGATATGACACCTTTTCCGACGCGCCGTCCGCCTCCAGTGCCGCCGAGTTCGGCACACAGGGGGTGGATATTCGGGCGGTAAAGCCAAGGTAAGACAGCGCAGGTTCGTCCCGATCCGGTGAACTTCGATCTCAGCAAGCAGGGCACGATGTGATGGGCAATCCGACTCCGATTCAGAACTTGGCGCCCGACGAACTCCGGCGAGCAGTGGCCGACCGCTACGGTCAGGTGGCGACGCAGCCGACCGGCGCCTTCAACTTCCCGGTTGGTCGCGCCTTCGCCGAGGCAATCGGATACCCGCCGCATCTCCTCGATGCCCTACCGACGGCCGCGGCATCGTTCGCCGGCGTGGCATACCTCCCCACGTGGACTGCCCTGGCCCCCGGGGAGACAGTGGTCGACCTCGGTTGCGGTGCCGGGCTCGACACCCTGATCGTGGCCCAGACCGTCGGTCCTGGAGGGCGGGTTCACGCCGTCGACGTCAGCGCCGAGATGGTGGAACTGGCCCAAGCCAACGCACGGGCCGCCGGACTGGAGAACGTGGTCGCGCATCACGCGCCGGTCGAGGCGTTGCCGCTGCCGGATGCGGCGGCCGACGTCGCGATCGCCAACGGCGTCTTCAACCTCGCGCCGGAGAAGGAGCGCGCCGCCGCGGAGGTGTTCCGCGTCCTCAAACCGGGCGGGCGCTTGGTCGGTGCCGAGATTGTCCTGACCGAAGACGTGCCGCGGGCCGCGCGGGCGACGCTCGACGACTGGTTCCGCTGAATTGGCGGCGCGCTGCCGGAGGCAGCGTTCTGCTCCCTGCTCCGCGACGCCGGCCTCCACATGGTGGCGTTCGCCCGTGGCCGCAACGCCCGCACGGGTCATCCGGCGACCACAGTTCTGACCTATCGTGCCCACAAGCAGACCCGACCAGAGGTGCGGCGAATGGGCGGTGCTAACGCCCTCGGCGAGTTCACCCTGGTCAAGCATGCGCCGCCGGGACAAGCCCGTGGGCGGCATGCAACTGATCCCGGACGAACGCCTTGATCGCCTCCGAACCGCGCAGTCGCAGCCAGATCGGGCCTCCGTGCGGTAGGAAAATGAGCTCGAAGGTGAAGAAGGGACAGCACCGCCGCTCGGCGGCGACGAAGTCGAGGACGTTCGTCGCCCGGGACTCGTCGCCGGGGAAGCGGTAGGCGTAGCCATTCGCCAACTCTTCCACTGCTTCAACTCCAGGAAACAGCTCGCGGGCCAGGACCTCGCCGCGCGCAGCCATCTCGGCGTCATCGCTCACGTTGCGCTCCTCTCGCTTCAGACACGAGCCTTCGTGCCGGCGTCGCGCGGGGCCAAAGTTCCCGCGCTGAGCGCGATTAGCCTCCTAAACGAGGCTGACCGGGACGGAGCAGTCTAGCCTGCTTGAGCAGGCTTCTTGGGGTGAGCGCGGGGACTTCAGCCCCGCGCGACGCCGGCACCACGCTGATTCCTCGTATCGACCAAACGACGACCATACCCACACCAACGCCGCGACCCGACTGCGGTATGCTGCGAGCCTACGAGTTCAAGTGCGCTTGAAGTCAAGGGGGCGTATGGAGCAATTGTCGATCGGCGAGGTCGCCCGGCGAACCGGACTGAGAACGTCCGCGCTCCGCTACTACGAGGAGGTCGGCATCCTGTCGCCGCCGCGGCGGGTCAACGGGCGCCGCCGCTACGACGAGAGCGTGCTCACGCAACTCGTGGTGATCCGCATGGCCCAGGAGGCCGGGTTCACGATCGAGGAGGTGAGGACGCTGGTCGCGGGGTTCCCGGAGGGCACGCCCGCGTCGGCGAGGTGGCAGGCGCTCGCACACCGGAAGCTCGCCGAGGTCGACGCGCTGATCGCCCGTGCCCAGGCGATGCGCCGCGTCCTGGAGGAGAGTCTGGCCTGCGGCTGCCTCTCGCTGGAGAGCTGCGGTGCCCTCGGCTGGGGACACGCGGACGCGGAGAGCGGGGAGTCGGCGCAGGCATGAGCCGAGTTACGTCTCTCGGTACCGCTCCCGGCAGCGGGCGATCACGCGCCGGGCCTCGTCCGCTTCGTGCCAGCCCAGCACTTCCGTCTGCTTCGGTTCCAGCAGTTTGTAGGTCGCGAAGAAGGTCTCGATCTCGCGCAGCCAGTGCTCGCCGACGTCAGACAGTGTCGCTACGTGCGCGTACCGGGGGTCGCCCACCGGCACAGCGAGCACCTTGAAGTCCGGCCCCTTCTCGTCGCGCATGTCGAGTCCGCCGAGGGTGCGTGCCTCGATCACGCAGCCGGGGAAGGTCGGTTCCTGGACCAGGACCAGGATGTCGAGGTGATCCCCGTCCTCGGCGAGGGTGTCGGGGATGAATCCGTAGTCGGTCGGATAGTGGACCGAGGAATAGAGGACGCGGTCCAGGCGGAATGTTTTGGTCTCCTCGTCGTACTCGTACTTGTTGCGGCTGCCGCGCGGAATCTCGATAAACGCGAGCACCGTCGACGCTTCGTCCTCCATACCAAGGGTCTCCTTCACCGGTGCGGATCGCCGCGACCGGTCTCGTTCGGGTTTCCATTGTCAGCCGATCACACCACCGCCGTCGCCGTCGCCGGGGGCACGGGGAGAGTCTCGCGATCCACGATGCCGGGCAGACCTGCCACATGGGCGACGGCCCGTATGGCCGCGCCGCGCTCGTCACCCGACGGTTCGTCGCGGAACCGATAGTCGTGCTTACGGACGATCTCGCGCAGCTGCCTGGCCAGTAGTTCTTGGTGCGCCAGCGTCGCCGCCCGCAGCACCTCACCGGTTCCGGCGTCGGCGAGGGTGCAGAGTGCACGTCTGAGGTGCGGCAGGCAGAGCCCATCCGACCGCCGGAACGCGGTTCGGAAGTCGTCCGCGGCCTCCGCCAATCCTTCCCCCAAGGCGGCGATCAGGACGCGTTCGCTCTCGTCGCGTTCGCGGCAGACCGGACAAGCCCCTTCAGGCTGCAGCAATCCGCACGCCTTCCCGCTGGGTCGTCGTCCGAGCCGGGCCGTGATGCCGGCGAAGAAGCCGGGGCGAGCGTTGTGGCGAGCTTTCGCAACGTCGGGCTGCAGCCGGGCAAGAACGGACTCGTAGATCAGCGCGACGCCGAGGACGTGACCCTCCCGCAACCATTGCTGCGCGTGGGTGTTGCAGAACGCCCAGGTGCGCTCGATCTTGGCGCGGACGCTCGGGTCGTTGACGAATTCGTAGTTGACGCTGTCGATGTAGCGGGAGACGGCGACCAGGGTCAACCGGCAGACCGGACAGCCCGGCTGAGCGCAGGCGTCGAGCAGATCGAAATGCGTCTGGGTGCGACCCACCGCCAACTCCTGGAGGACAACAAAAAGCTCCTACCGGAACGGACACTCCCAAGCGGTAGAAACGATGCGCCAACTCGCCCCACCCGGCCGGCGGCGAGCTTCTTCATAACGCTTCGGCGGCTGTCTCGTTCGCGCTTCCCGGTCTGTACCGCATCGCGGCACCCGACGACGACTAGCCGGATGCTAGGCGCAGCAACCTCGCGTCGTCAAGCGAGCGTTGCCACTCCGGACGGCAGGCGGGTGCCCCGACGAGTTCGCCATGCCGAACGCTTTCGAGTGGCACACGCGGAGGAATGAGGACCCGCCGGCCTTGACATATTCCGCGTCCGATGGACAATGCCTGCACTCACCCCACCATGTGGGCGATAAGCGGCACGAAACGGAGGAACACCCGCCATGCCAAAGAGAGCCACCCTACTGGTCGCCGCATTCGTGCTGTCGCTCGCGGTCATGAGCGCGTCGCTGGCGCCCGTCGCCACGGCGCAGGACGCGACGCCGGCCGCCGTCGAGCCACCGCAGAACTTGTTACCGGCCACCTGGGACGAGGCGGAGGGGCAGACCGTCGAGATCAACGGCGTCGACATCTACTACGAGGTCTATGGCCAGGGCGATCCGGTGTTTCTGCTGCACAGCGGTCTCGCCAACGGAACGTACTATGCCTACCAGATCCCGGTGCTCGCCGCCAAGTACCAGCTCATCGTCATGGACAGCCGCGGGCACGGCCGGTCGTCATTCGACGAGCAGCCGATCTCCTACGAGCTGATGGCGTCCGACGTCCTGGGTCTGATGGATCATCTCGGAATTCAGAAGGCGGACATCGTGGGTTGGAGCGACGGCGGGATCATCGGGCTGGAAATCGCGATCCACAATCCTGACCGGTTGAACAAGGTCGTGGCCTACGGCGCCAACTTCGATCCCACCGGCGTCCGCCTCGACGTCGGCACGAACGCGCGCTTCAACGCCTTCATCGAGCGCGCCGCCGAGGACTACCAGAAACTCTCGCCGCACCCGGAGCAGTGGGACGAATTCCTGAACAACATCTCGAACATGTGGGCGACCCAGCCGAACTACACCGAGGACCAATTGAAGGCGATCACCACCCCGTTCCTGATCCTCGACGGGGCGGAGGAAGAGGCGATCGACCTCAACCAGACGAAGCTGATGGCGCTGCTGATCCCCGGCGCCGAACTCAACCTCATGCCCGGCACTGGGCACTTCGCCATGTTCGAAAAGCCGGACGAGTTCAACCAAATCGTGCTCGATTACCTGGCAAGCTAGGAGGACTCCGGCAAAGACCGGCTCGGTCCGACCGCAGTCGCGCTGCGAATGACGGTCGCCACACAAGAGATGCGATGCCGTCCTCCGTCGAAGGCGGTACGAGAAGCCGATCTCGAGTGAGCATCCGTGTGCCGCGCCGGGTGCGTTTGCTAGAGTAGGGCGGGGACGGAGCGTCAGATTCGGTGAGGAGCGGCCGGTGCCCCATGGCCGCATGGGGAGGTCCGCGTGCGACACCGACTGGGCCGTGCGCTCATGCGGGAGTTCGGGGTCGCCGAGGCCTCGTTGCTGCTGGCGGGGGCGTTTCTCCTCTCGGCCATGCTCGGCGCCGTGCGGCAGGTGCTGCTCAACGCCCGCTTCGGCACCGGCGACGAGGCCAGCGCCTATTACGCCGCCGTCCGTCTCCCCGAGACGCTCTTCACCCTGGTCGCGGGCGGCGCGCTCTGGAACGCCCTGATCCCGGTCCTCGTCGGGACCCGCCGGGATAAAGGGGAAGCCGCCGCGCGCCGGCTCGCGGATGTCGTGCTGACCGCGTGTCTGGTGGTCTCCTTCGCGATCGTCGTTGTCGGCGAACTCGGCGCGCCGGCCTTTGTCGCGGCGATCCTGGCACCGGGCTTCGACGCCCCCACGACGGAGCTGACCGTTCGCCTGACCCGGATTCTCCTGTTGCAACCGTTGCTGTTGACCGCGGGCAGCGTCGCGGTCGCCGTGCTGAACGCGCGCAACCGATTCTTGCTGCCGGCCTTGGCACTCTCGGTCCACAACCTGGCGGAGATCGCGGGGATCGGCGCGGCCTGGCTTCTTCCGAGCGTCGGCATCTACGGACCGGCCTGCGGTGTGGTGGTCGGCGCCGCGCTCCAGGCCCTGGTGCCGTTCGCGGCGCTCCGGCGACGGGAGTGGCGCCCTCACCTGACCTGGGCACCGCGCGATCCTGGTCTGCGCGCAGTCGTCCGATTGCTCGTTCCGAACGGGTTGTCGCTCGGCGTCGGCTATGCGGGCGGGGTCGTCGATACCTCGTTCGCCTCCCGCGCTCCCGAGCGCGGCGCCCTGCCGGCACTCGCAAATGCCTGGCTGCTGGCAAGCCTCCCGGTCCGGCTCCTCGGCGTCGCGGCTGCGCAGGCCGTCTTCCCGCGTCTCGCCGCCGGAGCGGCGGTCGGTGCCTGGGGCTGGTTCCGACGGACGACGGTGCGCACGACCCTGGCGGCCGTCGTGCTTGCGATACCGGCGGCGGTGGGATTGGTGCTTCTGGCGGACCCCACGGTCACCATCCTCTTCGTCCACGGGGCATTCGACGCGGCGGCGGGTTCGCTGACGGCCCGCCTGGTCGTGATCTACGCGATCGGCTTGCCGGTCTACGCGGCGACGGAGGTGCTCACGCGGGCGCTGATCGCCCTGCACGACACCCGTACCCCCCTCGTCACGAACCTGATCCAGCTCGGTCTCAGAATCGTGATGACGGCAGTGCTGCTGGGTCGACTCGGAGTGGAGGCGATCCCGGTTGCGCACGCGGCGTCGTCCGCGGTCGAAGCGGCGGTGCTCGCGGTCATCCTTTGGCGGCGGGTGCGACGACGGTAGCCTCCGTCATCGGTACCCGCCTGGCGTCGATCGATGATCCGTACGCAACTGCACAGAAGAACTAAGCTGGCTCTGGGAAGCCTCACGAGCGACAAGAGCAATTCGCTGCTATGGTCGAGATCAGCCTCGCTTGTGTCGATGTGCCGGACGAGGAATTGGAGCGAGAATTGGCCCGTGTCCAGGCAGAAGCCCGCGCCGAGCTCCGCGCCGTCATCGCGAGCTGATTCACCCTTGGACAGTTCTAACGATGGAGAAGTCCTTCGCTGCGCTCAGGATGATTGCGAGACGGGCGTCCTCCTATTGTCATCCTGAGCGCCAGCGAAGGACCTCCCTCCGACCCGAGCCCCCGGGATCATCACGATGGCACTAAAGGTATCCCGACGGTTCATGGACCGGACAGTTTGGTGACTCCAGTTGGATACGACGCACAAAATGGATCCGCTCACCATACTGGCCGCACTTGGACTGGCGGCCCCCTCATCGGTGGAACCCGTGAAGGGCGGAGTGGACGCAGCAATCTGGCGGGTCGAGCACGGCGGCAAACGCTACGCCCTTCGTGTACTGGGCTCTGACCAGGCCGATCAGGCTCAGCGAGAGATCGCGGCGATGACCGCTGCGGAGGCCGGCGGCATACCCGTACCGCGCGTCGTCGCGACGACGACCTGGAACGATCGGCCCACCTTGCTGCTCACCTGGAGTCCCGGCCGACCGCTCCTAGAGGTGCTACTCGACGACCCCGCGAATCACACGCGCGTTCGCGCGCTGGGCGAGGAATTCGGACGAGTCCAGGCGGCGATACACGCCATCCCTCTCCCAAGCCAGTTGCGTGACAGTTCTGCCCGCTGGAAGATGTGGGCAGGTCCCGAACCCGATTTGGCGTCCCATCTGGCGCAGGTATCGCCCGGTCCTTCCGCGCTCCTCCACCTCGATTACCACCCGCTCAACGTCCTGGTCGAGGGCGAGCGCGTCACGGCCGTCCTCGACTGGGCCAATGCGCGCGCAGGCGATCCGCGCGCCGACGTTGCCCGCACCCTCTCGATCCTCCGCCTCGGACCGCTCTCCGGTGGACCGACCGCGACCGCTGCA
>JAXDKI010000449.1:0-11095 GCA_034667245.1 Thermomicrobiales bacterium
GCTCCCAGAGCGGCCTGTCGAGGCCCAACTCGTGCCGTAGCGCCGTCACCGCTTCTGGCCGCGCGTGGATCCCCAGCATCGTCAGCACGGGGTCACCTGGAATCAGATGCACCAACAGGAACACGATGAAGGTGATCCCGATCAAAACGGGGACCATGTGGACAATTCGGCGGAGGATGTATTGACCGCGACTCATCGGAAGCCCTCAGCCGTCAGCCGTCAGCCGTCAGCCGTCAGCCGTCAGCCAACCGTCGTTCCGAAGTCGTCGGACGATCAAATATCCGGCTTCCGACGGTGGAGCGCTGACGGCGTAGGGCTGACGGCTCGTCACTGCTCAATCCAGGTGCGCTTCCAGTTCCACTGACCGGTCGGGGGCTGCTCAAAGTCGTGGACCTTCCTGGAGACGGCGTTCAGGAGCGGTTTGTAGTAGACGAGGACGACCGGCGCCTCCAGATTGTAGATCTCCTGGACGCGGAAGTAGATCCCCTTGCGCTTCTCGGGGTCCTGCTCTGACCGCCCGCTGACGACGAGATCGACAGCCTCCTGGTTCCGCCAACTGGTGTGGAAAGCGTTTTGTCCCTCTGGGACGATCGCGGTCGTCGCTACCTGATCGGGATCGACGATGTCGTTGGTCCAGTAGAGAATATGAGCCTGGTAGGTCTCTTCCATCCAGACCGCATAGTAGACGCCCTGCTCCAGCGGCGAGAGATTGACGGTGACGCCGATCTGGCTCCACATGTCCTTCAAAGTCGCGCCCAGCTGCTCAAACTCAACGACGCCACCGAGAAGGGCGAGGTCGATCTCGAAACCGTTCGGCACCTTCGACTTCGCCAGGTATTCCTTCGCCTTTTCGAGGTCGAACGGGTAACCGGGGAGCTGGTCGTTCCAATAGAGCATGTCCTTGGGCATAAAGGTGTTCGCCGGATCGCCGTTGCCGAAGAGGACGACGTCGATGATCGCCTGTCGGTCGGTGGCGTAGTTCAGGGCGAGGCGGACGTTGACGTCGTCGAGGGGTTCAACCTTGTGGTTGAGGATCACGTACTGAGTGAAGCTCGACGGGAATTTCAGGACCCGCAGGTTGTCGTCGCCTTCGAGATCCGCGACCCGGCTGAAGGGAACGTCGTACATGGCGTCGATCTCTCCGGCCTGAAGCTGGAGGATGCGGTTGTTGTCGTCCGGGACCTTGGCGACCCGAATCTCGTCCAAGAGCGGGACGCCTTCCTCCCAGTAGTGGGGATTCTTCTTGAGGAGGAGGTACTCCTCTTTCTTCCATTCGGCGAGGGTGAACGGGCCGGTCCCGAGCATCTCGGTGGCGAGGCGCGCCTCGTTCCCGGACGCCCACGCCTCGGGGACGACTGAGGCGTTGAACATGGCGATGTCAGCCAGGAACGGCGCCCAGGGTTGATTGAGGGTGATGACGACCGTGGCGTCATCGGGGGTCGCGATCTCCTTGACCGCAACAAGGGTGAATGACCAAACCTTGCTCGGATCGTTCCGCGCCCGGTCGAGTGAGTACTTGACGTCGCTGGCATTGAGATCGCTGCCATCCGAAAACTTGACGCCCGGTCGAAGGTGAAACGTGTAGGTTAGACCGTCTGCCGACATCTCCCACGATTCAGCGAGTCCGGGTTCGAGGTCGACGCCGTTGGACGCGACGCGGACAAGCTGCTCGTAGACGCTCGTCACGATCCAGATATCGACGTTGAGCGGCAGCGAGATCGGATCGAAGTTGGTCGAGTCCTCGGCGCGGGCGAAGCGCATCGTCCCGCCCGGCGTCGGCGTTGCGGCTCCGTCCTGCTCTCGCCGGACATGCGCGGCAGTACGATCGGTTGGCGCCGCGATGGCAGGCCGTGCGCGATACGTGGTGAAGATTGTCGCCGCGAGCGCCGAGGAGAGTCCAAGCGCCGCCGCTCGACGAGCGAACTCGCGACGGCTGATCGGGCTATCGGGGATAGAGCGGACGAGGCGCGCGAGTTCCTCTCGGGTCGAGGTCTCGGGAGTGGCGTGATCGCTCATTGATTCTCCTTCGGTTGGTGATCGCTTGGCACTCGCAAGATCGATCGAGGACGCGATGGTGTCGATCTCCAGACGGCTGCACGACCGACGCTTCGTCACTGCTCGATCCATGTCTCCTTCCAGATCCATTGGCCGGTCGGCGGTTGGTCGAAACCGTGGACGTTTTTTGAGAGGACATTGATGAACGGCTTGTGATAGAGGAGCCCCATCGCCGCGTCTTGATTGAAGAGTTCCTGGATGCGGAAGTACATCTGTTTCCGCTTCTCCGCGTCCTGCTCCGCGCGGCCCTTGGCTGCCAAATCGACCGCCTCGGCATTCGTCCACGAAGTATGGAAGGCATTTGCCGTCTTCGGTTCGATCGCGAACGCGACGAGCTCGTCCGGGTCGATGATGTCGTTGGTCCAGTAAGTACACATGATCTGAAAGCTCTCGTTCGAGAAGTTGTCGTTGAAGACGCTCAACTCGGTCGGCGCGATTGCGACTTCGACGTTGATCTGCGCCCACATGTCCTTTACTGCCGCGGCGAGCTGCTCGATCTCGGCATTGCCTGCCTGATATTGGAACTCGATCGTGAATCCGTTCGGCACCTTGGACTTCGCCAGGTACTCCTTCGCCGTGTCGAGGTTGTACGGGAACCCGGGCAGCTCGTCGTTCCAGTAGAGCGCGCCCTTCGGCATGAAGCTGGTCGCCTCGACGCCGTTGCCGAAGAGGACTATCTGGATCAAGGACTGCTTATCGGTGGCGTAGTTAAGCGCCAAACGGACGTTGACGTCGTCCAGAGGATCGGCCTTGTGATTGAACACCATGTACTGTGAGTAGGAGGAGGGGAACTGCAGAACCTGGAGATTCTCGTCACCGCCAAGCTCCTCGACCCGGCTGGTCGGCACGTTGTGCATGCCGTCGAGCTCGCCACCCTGGAGTTGGAGGATGCGGGCATTGTCGTCGGGCACGTAGATGACGTTGACCTCGTCGAGGTAGGGCAGCCCCTCGTCCCAGTAGTTCGAGTTCTTTTTGAGGAGGACGTGCTCGCCTTTGACGAACTCGGCGAAGGCGAACGGCCCCGTGCCGTTCATCTCGGTCGGAAGGCGCTGCTCGTTGCCCTTGGCCCAGGCCTCGGGCATGACGGCACAGTTGAACATCGCGATGTCGGCAAGAAAGGGCGCCCAGGGTTGATTGAGCTTGGCGACGACGGTCGCGTCGTCCGGGGTCGTCACCTCCTCCAGGGCAACCATCGTGAACGTCCAGATGTTGTTGGGGTCGTTCTTCGCCCGCTCCATCGAGAACTTGACGTCGCTCGCCTTCAGCGCCGAGCCGTCATGAAAAGTGACTCCGGGTCGGAGATGAAAGGTGTAGGTCAGACCGTCTGTGGAGATGTCCCAGGACGTGGCCAGCGAGGGTTCCAGTTCCGTCCCGTTCGGGGCCACCCGGAGGAGCTGCTCGTAGACATTCTGGAGAAGCCAAATGTCGGCGTTGTAGAAGGTCGCGACGGGATCGAAGGTGACCGAATCTTCACCTCGGCCGAACCGGAATGTGCCACCAGTCGTCGGCGTCGGCGAGCTATCCTGCCGCCGATCCGCCCGGATCGATCCGCGCCCGGTAGGACTAGCCGCCGCGGGTCGCGCCCGATAGGTGGTGAAAACAGTCGCCGCAACTGCTGGGGCAATACCGAGAGCGACCGCTCGCCGGAGGAAGTCGCGTCGATCGATTTGACCTTCCCAGACCTGCCGCACGAGGGATGCGCGCTCGTCGCGTTTCGCCGAGGTTCGGTTTGACGATGTCTCCATTGCCATGCGCCTCCAGCTCGTTTCGTCCCGGCACAATGCCCTGATTGGAAACCAGGCGAAACCTGCGAATCCGCTCCCGGTGTGTCGTAGGGGCGCCCAGTGGCGCGTCCTGGTATTTCAGACGCGGTTCGCTCACCGCGACAGGGCGCACCGCCGTGCGCCCCTACAACGCTTCGTGACTATTCTGAGGCGACCGAATGAACCCGCCTTTTACTGCTCCAGCCAAGTTTTCTTCCAGACGTACTGCGCGGTCGGGGGTTGCTGGAAGTTGTGGACCCTGGTAGTCATCACCTCGATGTACGGCTTTTGGTAGAGCGGGATCATCGGCGCGTCGGCATTGAAGATCTCCTGGATGCGGAAGTAGATCTGCTTCCGCTTTTCCGGGTCGAGCTCGGCGCGGCCTTGCTGCGCGAGGTCCATTGCCTCGTGGTTGGTCCAACCGGTCTGGTAGTTCTCCGAGCTGTCCGGCAGGATGGCGTACGAAACGAGCTCGTCGGGATCGATGATGTCGTTCGTCCACCCGGTGTACTGGGTTTCGAAGGTGTGGTTATTGTAGGAATCGCTGTAGACGCCCTGCTCCACCGGTTCGAGCTCAAGTTCGACGCCGATCTGGCTCCACATGTCCTTAAGCACGGCGCCGAGCTGACCGGCCTCCGCATCGCCGCCCTGGAACTGGAACTTGATCTTGAAACCGTCCGGAGTCTTCGACTTGGCAAGGTACTCCTTGGCCTTCACGACGTCGTACGGGAAGCCGGGTAGCTGGTCGTTCCAGAAGAGGGCGCCGCGGGGCATGAAGGTGGTCGCTTCGGTGCCGGCACCGAAGAGAACGACGTCGATCAACGTCTTCCGGTCGGTTGCGTGGTTGAGCGCGAGACGTGCGTTGACGTCGTCGAGCGGTGGGTTCCGATTGTTCAAGGTGACGTAGAGGATGTAGGTCGAGGGAAACTCGATGACCTTCAGGTTGGCATCCTGCTTCAACTCCGGCACGCGGCTGGACGGGACATCGTACATCGCGTCGATTTCGCCGCCCTGAAGCTGGAGAATGCGGGCGTTGTCGTCAGGAACGACGTTGACGCGCACCTCGTCGAGGAACGGCAGGCCCTCTTCCCAGTAGTTCGGGTTCTTCGTCAGCGAGATGTACTCGCCCTTCCTCCACTCGGCCATGACGAACGGGCCAGTACCCATGCACTCGTCAACCAACCGGCCTTCGTTCCCCTTCGCGAACGCCTCGGAGATGACCGAGAGGTTGAACATGGCGACGTCAGCCAGGAACGGAGCCCACGGCTGCGACAACTCGATGACGACCGTGTTGTCGTCGGGCGCCGTGATGCCCTGGACTTGACCGTTGGCGTCGCGCTGCAGGGCGGTGAGGGTGAAGGTCCAGGTCTTGGCGGGGTCGTTGGCGGCGCGAACGAAGGAATAGACGACATCACTCGCCTTGAGCGGGGTGCCGTCTGAGAAGCGAATGCCCTGGCGGAGACGGAACGTATAGGTCTTGCCGTCTTCGGAGATCTCCCAAGTTTCGGCCAGCCCGGGCTCCAGGTCGGCGCCATCTGGCGTCACCCGCACGAGCTGATCGTAAACGTTCATGAATACCCAGATGTTGAGGTTGCCGTCGTTCGTGACGGGGTCGAGATTATCGGAGTCATCCCGACGGGCAAAACGGAGGACGCCTCCGGGCGTCGCATTGGACGTGTCTTCCTCGGTCACGGCGATCGGTGTGCCGCCGACAGTGATCGTGATCGGGTTCTGCGGCTCGTCCTGAAGAAGTGATCGCGTCACTGCAGCCCGGCCGTTCGGCGCGGCATTTGCTCCGTAGACGTGCAGCATCGCGCCGATCGCCGGGGCGGCGAGTCCGAGATGCGCGGCCCGCTTGACGAATGCCCTGCGGTCGATTCCGCGCTCGAACAGCTGCCGTCGCAATTCCGACAGCGCGGCGATTCGCTCGTCTCGCTCCAGGTGGTCGGCCATTTTGGCAATCCTCCTCCTGCAGGTTAGGCAAAGGCTCGACTGGGCCGCCTCGCCCGCCCGGATTCGATCTCCGCCGCAGCCAGCTCCGTGTCTCCGCAATCTCGTGATGTTGATGCGGGGTGAAGTCTATGCACTCGGCCCTCGAAGTCAAGTCGAGTCCGTAGCGTAACCACGACGTCGACTCAGACCCCTGTTCAAGGTGAATAGAGCCGGCGTGTCCACATCTGCAACGTTGACGGAACCGTCATGCCGTACGATTCGAGGGTGACGACCGGGCCGCCGATCCCGGCGATGGTGTGGAGCAGAGGGAGACGTTACGGTGTCAGACCGAGGATCGACAGCGCCGAACCAGAACAACGAGCACATGATCCCCAACCCCACGCTGGATCGTGCCGCAAGACGGGGACGGCCGACCGAAGATTCACTGTTCCTCTGTTGGACGGACGAGGATCGCGAGCGCGCCTCCGCCTTCACGAACAGCGATCCCTGGCGCGTGCTCAGAATTGGCGGCGAGTTCGTCGCCGGATTCGACGCCCTTGCCGAGCTGGGACCGGCGGTGACGGTCTTCGGGTCCGCCCGGATTCGCGAGGAGGACCCCGCCTATGCCGCCGCGCGGGAATTGGGCGCAAAACTGGCGGGAGCCGGGTTTGCCACGATCACCGGCGGGGGACCGGGGATCATGGAGGCGGCGAACCGCGGCGCGTTCGACGCCGGCGGTGTCTCGGTCGGTCTCAACATCGAACTGCCGCATGAGCAAGGCATGAACCGCTTCGTCAATCTACCGCTCAACTTCCGCTACTTCTTCGTCCGCAAAACGATGTTCGTCAAGTACGCCCAGGGATTCGTTAACTTCCCCGGCGGTTTCGGCACACTCGACGAACTCTTCGAGGCGCTGACGCTGATCCAGACCACCAAACTCGGCAACTTCCCGGTGGTGTTGTTCGGGACGGAATTCTGGCGCGGGTTGCTCGATTGGATCGACGAGCGATTGGTCGGCAGCGCCAAGATCGCCGCCGAGGATCGCGGGTTGCTCGTCGTCACCGACGACGTCGACGAAATCGTCCACGTCATGGTCTCGGCCTACGAGGAGAGCTGCGAAGCCGCCCGCGCGACGGCGGAGCAGACCGGACACCAGGCGCGGGGCGCGAAGGGGAATCGACGGTGAGTCGGACCGAAGTCTTCCATGCTTCCGGGGGCGAACCCGGTGACACCCTGGCCGTCCGCTTCCTCGAAGAGGGCGGGCAGGACGAGCTACAGGTCGCCGGCTGGCTGGCGGAGTTCATCGACGGCGCACGGCAGAGTCTCGACCTTGCCATCTACGACTGCCGTTTGAGTTCTCGGTCGGCCGCGCTCGTCCGCGACGCATTGCGCGACCGCATCGCGGCCGGCGTCCGCGTTCGCCTCGTTTATGACGCCGGCGGCAAACCGCAGTCCCCCGGAGGCCTCGACGCCAGCGGCGCCGACTACGCTCCGCTCGACACCGACGACCGCGTCAGGGAGCTCGGTCTGGCCGACGAGCTCACCCGCGGCGTGACCGACTTCCGCGGGTTGATGCACCACAAGTACCTGGTGCGAGACGGCGAGAGTGTCTGGACGGGATCCGTCAACATCACCGACGACTCGATGAGCCGTCAGGAAAATCTGATCGTTCTGTTGACGTCACGACCGCTCGCGGCGCTCTATACACGCGACTTCGAGCAACTCTGGCAATCAGGCAAGATCGGCGTCTCCGGCGCCTTTATGACCGATCCAGACACGCTGCGATTCGATGGGAAGCCGGCGCCGACGGACGTCGATTTTTCGCCGGGGCAGGGCGAGCAGATCAACGAGTGGGTCGCGGCCAAGGTGATGCGGGCGCGGCGGCGAATCGTGATCTGCTCCATGCTCTTGAACTCAAGCAAACTCCTGAACGCGCTGACCGCTCAACTCGACCGCGGCAACATCGACCTCTGGGGCGTCTACGACGGCACCCAGATGGCGGAGGTGGTCGATCAATGGCGCGCGCGGGATGACCTTGCCTGGAAGATCGCCGCGGTCGGGCGGGTGATGGACGAAGGTCGACTCGTCGGCAAGCGAAGTCAGCCCTATCGGCCTGGCGAAAGTCACAACTTCATGCACAACAAGACGCTGGTCGTCGACGACACCGTGATCACCGGCTCCTACAACCTGTCCCACGCCGCCCAGGGCAACGCCGAGAACATGCTGGCGATCGGGTGCCCCGCCCTTGCGGAACGGGTGATTGCCTACACCCGCCACCTAGCCGAGCGATATGGCGTCAAGCGCGCCTGACGGTGTCCGGCGTGCTTTGGCTGGAGCGCAGGGCCGTACGTCCCTACGTTGAACTCTCCTGCCGGAACGCCTCCGCGTGCGCCGGTTCCAACTGCGCCGCGTTGTACTCGATCGGCTCGTACGTTTGATAGACGATGCTCGACGAGAGGGTGACGCGGAACGGCGGATCGGCGATCAGACCGCTGAGGCCCTTACGTTCAACCAGTCCACCGTCACGGACCTCGAGCACCCGGATGTCGTCGACGCGCGTCGGCCCCATACCCCGCTCGCCGGCAACGCGCAGATAGGTCAGCTTGGCGGGATCGAATCCCATCAGTGCCGTGCCGATCGTGTCGACGGCGGCCTGATTGATCCCCGCCAGCACGATACCAAGGGGCCGGTTGGTTCCCTGACGGAACCCGGTGCCATCGCGGGACACGACGGCATCGACGAGGTTGAGGTCCGGTTTCCGGGCGAGACTGATGTCGCAGATCTTGTGCGCCCAGCGCTCGTGGGTATCGAGGATCGAGCCGCTCAAGCCATCTCCGCCGCGGTCACCGGGTTGGCGTGGGAAAAGGGTACACATGTGCCGCTCTTCCAGCGGGACGACGATGCCCTGGAGGTTCTTGATCGAGATCGTGGTGACAGCGAGATTGTGCGTCCGCATCTTGGGAATGTTGATGAAGAACGCTTTCGGATCCCAGACGGTCTTGCCGATCGGCATCTGCTGAAAGACCCGTCCGTCCGGGATGTCGACCCGAACGAAGTCGTCGGCGTTGAGATCGACGAGATTCACTCCCGTCTCCGCGGCCAGTGTGTCGTACTCCACAGCCGCATAGAGGACGGCCATGTCGCGGTTCGCCTCGCCGCCGCCCCCTTCGGTCACGGTGATGGCGGACGGATCGAAACCGCGGGCCGTGAGATGGGCGATCACCCCGCGCAAGAACGCCGGGTGGACGGTGATCCCCGAGTCCGGCGCGACACCGCTCACGACGTTCGGTTTCAGCGTGATCTTCTTCTGGCGAATCGGAACGTCCAACGCCGCCAACATGCCCAACGCGGCCGCCATGTAGACGTCGTCACTGTAGGGGGCTGAAGAAGGCACGACGTGCAGCACGACCGTGTCGTCCCGCTGCCAATCCGACGTCCGTGTCATCGCTCTCCTCCGCTTCACTCTTCAACGACAATCGCCCGACATGGCGCGCCGCACGCACCGCGCAGCTTGATCGGGAGGACGATCAGTTTCGCCCGGGAGCTCGTCGCCTGTCCGAGCCCGACCAGCGGTGCCAGGATCAACGCGCCGCTCTTGAACAGCGGGAGGTTCACTCCCTGGCCCTGTCCCGGTTGGGGATCGTCGAAGCAGGGCATGTCACCGCCGAGGATCGAGACCCCTTGGGCAACGATCCACTCGATCGCCGCCAGATCGAAGTGTGGACTCTCCATCACGAACGTGGTGCCGTCGTCCCACCAATTCCGATCCCAGCCGGTGGCGATGAGTAACGCATCCCCAGGCTGGAGCATCGGAGCCGCGGCTTCGAGATCGGCGACGCTGATGTGCTCCCTGGCTCCCTTTGGAATCTGGACGATCGCCGCGTCGAGGAAGAGCCGCTCAGGCGGGATCTCATCGATACCGGGTCCGTCGGGAACATGATGCTTGGACGTCTCCAGATAGGTTCCCGCGAGCGTCGCCATCGAGAACGCGTCGGCCTCCCAGCCGCGCTCGTCGATCGTCGCCCACCGACAGTGCCGGAACGGCGGCACGGCGGGTATCGATGGGCAGAACAGCGATACTCTGCACCTTTCCCTGATCTGGACCGCCGACGATGCCGACGACTCGCCGTCGTCAGTCTACCGCGGGGCTGAGATCGCGGCGACGGCTGCCGCTTGAGCTAGACCGAGGTTGACCGAGACGACCGGGACGGGCGATGATACCCGTCCCGGTCGTCTTTTCGCGGTGAGGGTCATGTGAAATCCCGACCGAGAGCTATCCGCCGTATCAAGGCTCTAAACACCTTTGCCGACATCGCGGCGGAAGTCGGCGGACGCTCTGCGGGTGCCGTCATCGGCTTTCAAGTCGGAGGGGTCGAAGGTGCGATTGCGGGAGCGACCAGCGGTTCGATTGCCACGCGAACGCTTCGGGCGACGGCCGTCGAGTTCGTAAGCCGAACCCTGAGCAAGCGTGAGATGCAACGCGCGGCTACGGCATGGGGCCACGCGGTTAGGAGGATCGAAGAACGGCAGAAAGCGGGGGAACGCCCGCGGGAAGATGGATTCTTCGACGACGACCTGACCGAGCGCGCGGCGGCGAAGGAGATCGCGGAAGGGTTACTAATCGCCGCGCAACGGCAGCACGAAGAGCGCAAGCTCCGCTACCTCGGGAACCTTTATGCGAATCTGGTCTTCTCGCCCATACTCGATCGAGGCAGCGCAAACGCCGTGCTCCGTCAGGCCGAAGAGCTATCCTATCGACAGTTTTGCGTGCTTGCGATAAGTGCAAAGCGACAACGTCTTGGCTCTATGGGTGAACACCGCCTTCGCATTCCCTGGAATCAACTGCTGATGTCGAAGGCGACGCCGATCAATACGCTGACAGTCTTGGATGAAATCATGGACATGCAGCGCCGATCGCTGGTCGAGATTTCGGAGGTTGCACATGGACACATCTCGAACGTTATCACGGTCCAGAAATTAGGGGGTACGCTCTTCGATCTGCTCGAATTGGAAGGGATCGAACGGTCGCATCTCGCAGAAATCGAGGCGCTGATCGATCTGCCTACGGATGCCGGCTGAACCCCCGAGGGCCACGCCCGTACTCGCCGCAGCCTCGCGAGCCCCACGTTGCCCCAGGGCGGGCGTTAGCCTCCTAACCCCGGCCATGACCGACCACCCCCGCGTACTGCCATCGGCTCCCTAGGCGGAGTGCCGTGCGAAGAAACCACGAATGCCGTCTATCATCTGCGCCACCTGTCTATGATCGTACTTCGAATAATCCCCATGGGCAGCATCATTGCGAATGTCTAGCCAACTCTGTACTGCCCGCCATTCGTTCTGCGGGT
>JAXDKI010000450.1:0-6726 GCA_034667245.1 Thermomicrobiales bacterium
CTCAGCTAGCCATGCGACAACCTGATTCCGATGATCGCACAACTCGCGCAGTTGCGAACCGCTTTCACGTCAAACTCGCCCGTCACCCGTAAATGCCGTCGGAGCTGCCTTCCTCTTGCAGGTAGTCAAGGTGGCGTAGAAGGACATCCGTTGACCAGACGGGCACTCCACAGCCGAAGAAATCCTGATCGTTGGTCCAGACACCGCAGTCAAGAGCGAGCGCGAGTGCCATCGACGGGACATCATCGCGGTCGCGAAGCATGCGGCGCGCTGCCCCGACGAGATAATCGAGGTAGTCTGCTTGGGATGCGACGGAGAGAGTCGTCGTAATCAGTCTCTCCGCGTCTGCGAGAATGATCGCGGCCTCCTCCGGGAGGACTCGTCCGCGACGGAGCAGTAGATCAAGTCGCCGGCGCAGTTCGTGATTAGTTTCGCTGACTACCTGTGAGGTGGTGAAGAGGCTGAGTGAGTCATTCGTGAGCAACTCTAGCCCCCTCACTCGCAAAAGCTCCGCGACAAGGACGTTGGCATCAACGACTAAGTGCACGCTCGCGCCCATTCGCCACGTCTGACGACTCGACGGGGTCATCTGGAAGTGGCTCGTTCAGGTCGAAGTACCGGCTGAACTCCTCCTCTGACATGCCGGTCCTTTCTAATATGCCCTGAATCGTTTTCTCCAGACGAGCCATCGACTCGGCCTGCTTTAGTCGACGCTCGGCATCTGCCTGAGGATCTCGCCGCGCACCCGGATTTGGGAAATAGAACCCGATCGGCTCGCCATGGCGCTCAATGGTAAGTGCCTCTTCGCCGGCCAGGTACTTTGTGGCGTTGTCGCGAAACTCGCGAACTCCGACTCGTTTCATCACTCTGTCCTTTGTGATCACATGTGACCATATTGTAACACGCGGTTCCGCGATTGCGTGGACCGAAGAGCATGACACGTGGAGGTTACGTGAATCGGGGGAGGATCTCGCTGGCGAAGCGACGCATCGGGGATTGGTCGTACGCGAGGCGGGGCAGATAGACGATGACGTAGTCGATACCGGCGGCGACGAGCTCTTCGATGCGACGGACCGCGTTGTCGGCCGTAGCGACCAGGAAGGAGCGGGAATAGTCCTCCAAGGACGTCTTGCCGCGGGCGGCGGCAGTCTCTTGCTCGGCATTTGCCTCGTTCTCGACGAGGTGGAGGTTGACGGTGGTCGACTTCGTAATCGACGCGAAGTCCCGGCTCTGCTCCTCGCAGTGGCGCCGCAGCACGGCGAGCTTGTGACGGCAGACCTCAGGGTTGCCGCCGCCGACGTTGCAGGCGTCGCCCCACTTGGCGACGAGCTTGAGGGTGACCTGCTCCCCCCCACCGCCGATCCAGAGCGGGATGTGCGGTTTTTGCACGCCCTTCGGCTCGTTGATCGGACCGTCGATGTGATAGTGCTTGCCGTGGAACACCGGCCGGTTCTCGGTCCACATCCGGTGGATGATCTCGACCGCCTCGCGGAACTTCGCCATCCGCACCGGCGTCTCGTCCCATTCGTAGCCGTAGGCACGCCATTCGTGCTCGTACCACCCGGCGCCGATGCCGGCGTAGAGCCGGCCGTGGCTGGCGACGTCGACGGTCGAGGCGATCTTGGCGTAGAGGGAGGGCTGCCGGTAGCCGTTGCAGCCGACCATCTGGCCGATCCGGACGCGCCGCGTGTCCCGTGCCAGAGTGGACGTGATCGTCCAGCACTCGAACGTCGTCTCTAGCTCCGGCGTGGGAACCGTGTGAAAATGATCGTAGACCCAGATCGAGTCCCAGCCGCCCTCGTCCGCGACTTTGGCGACGTTCGTCATCGCCTCGTACTTGGCGATCGGATCAGGGATCTCGACCAGGTCCATCCGCCAGCCCTGCGGGACGAAGACGCCGAACTTGACTGCCATCGTTTCTCCCCTCATGCCTGTGGCTCACCCGCAGGCCTGCCTCTCATCCGCCGTAGAACTCTTCGACCCTTGCCGTGACGTACCGCAAGAACGGTTCCGGATCGATCGGACCGCCGGCAACACGGGCGATCGCCTCTTTCGGCGTGAACTTCCGCCCGTACTGGTGAAGGTGCTCGCGTAGCCACTCGCGCAGTGGGAGGAACTCGCCGCGCGCGAACTGCTCGTCCAATTCGGGGAGGTCTACGCGGACGCGCTCCCAGATCTGCCCGGCGACGACCGTACCGAGCGCGTAGGTCGGGAAGTAGCCGAACAGGCCTGCCGACCAATGGACATCCTGCAACACGCCGTTCGCGACGTCCGGCACCTCGACACCCAGGTATTCGCGCATCTTGGTGTTCCAGGCATCCGGGAGGTCGGTCGGAGATAGGTCGCCCTCGAACAGGTCGCGTTCGAGCTCGAAGCGGAGGATGATGTGGAGTGGGTAGGTCACTTCGTCCGCCTCGACGCGAATCAGCGACGGTCGCATCTTGTTGACGGCGCGATAGACGGTCTCGTCGTCGATTGCAGCGAAGTGATCCGGGAACGCCTCCCGCAACAGCGGAAACGCAAACCGCCAGAATGGGCGCCCCCGTCCGACCAGGTTTTCCCAGAGCCGGCTTTGCGATTCGTGCAGCGCCATCGAGCAGCCGTGCGCGAGGGGAGTGCGCTCGAGACTGGGGGAGATGCCTTCCTCGTACAGCCCATGGCCGCACTCGTGGATTGTGCCGAACAGGGCCATCGCGAGGTTCCGCTCGTCATAGCGGGTGGTCAAGCGGATGTCGGTCGTCGCCAGGCTTTGCGCGAAGGGATGAGCGGTCGGATCGAGTCGCCACCCCTCGGGGTTGTAGCCGAACCGCTCGATGATCCGGAGGACGAGGGCACGCTGCCGGTCGGAGGGGAAGTCGCCGGTGAGGCAGGAGTCGTCCACGGCGTCCGGGCGAGCGGCGATCCGCTCCACAAGGGGGCGCAAGCCAGCCTTCAGGCGATCAAAGACCGCGGAGACCTCACCAGTGGTCAGGCCCGGCTCGAAGTCATCGAGAAGTACGTCGTACGGCGCACCCTCGAAGCAGGCGATGTAACGCCGCTTGACCTCGACGTTGCGTTCGAGTGCCGGCAGGAACTTCGCGAAGTCGGATGACGCCCGGGCCGCGATCCAGGCCTCGTAGCCGCTCGCCGCCGCGTGGGCCAACTCGGCGGCGAGCTCCGTCGGGACGCGCCGGGCCTTGTTCCAATCGCGACGGGTGACCCGAATCAGACTCGCCTCGTCGGAATCCGCAGGGAGGCTCGCCTCGAATTCTGTCAAGTCGTTGAGCAGGCGGCCAATTTCGTCGTCGGTAAAGCGCTCGTGCGACAGGCGAGCGATCGTCGCCATCTGCTCGGCGCGTACCCCGGCCCCGCGCGGTGGCATCATCGTCTGCTGATCCCAACCCATGAGTCCCGCTATCGCGTCGAGATCCTTGACCTCGGCCAGGCGCTGTTTCAGTTGGTTGTACGATTCCTCCACGGTGTCTCCTCGTGGTTATGAATGGGTCCCCGCCCGATGCAGGCGGCAATGCCAGCCTCTCGTCCGCCGCACGGTACTGCGACAGGCTGCACAAGCACAACCCTTGGCAGAATCAGGGCGACAGTTCGGAGAACGGCGGGCGCTGGTGCTCAGGATGACCACGGGATCAGTCTCCCTCACCGGAACATCCGGCGCTCTGAGTAGGACCTCCTACGTTACGTTACCAGCTCCGCGGCATCATCTCTGGCGGACACGCAGGACCCCACGGTGGAGAAAACTGGGCCGCGAAGTAACCGCCGCTCGCCCTGAATGACGCGTCTCTGCCCGCGGCAACCGGCAGGCGCTCGACCAATGAGCCGCCGATTGTCCCGAAATACCAACTTCCGCCTCCCGAACCCGATGCAGCGCGCTCCATGGTACGCTCAGGCACTCTGAATGTAGGACAGACGACCAGGGGGTAAGTGAACGATGGACAGCGGGCAGAGCACTGCCTCAAGCGGATACGACGTGATCGTGATCGGCGTGGGAGGGATGGGCTCTGCCGCCTGCTATCACCTGGCGCGGCGCGGCAAGCGCGTCCTTGGGTTGGAGCGATTCGACGTGCCGCACGCGATGGGATCGTCGCACGGCGTCAATCGGATCATCCGGCTGGCCTACTACGAGGACCCGAGCTACGTTCCGCTCTTGCGGCGCGCCTACGAGCTCTGGCGGGAACTCCAGTCCGACTTCGGAGAGCAGCTGCTCCATATCACAGGCTCGGCTGATGCAAGTGATGAGCATGGCGAGGTGTTTCAAGGTGCGCTGCGGTCGTGCGAGCTTCACGACCTTCCGCACGAGGTCCTCTCGAGTGCCGACCTGACCCGTCGCTTCCCGGCGTTTAGGCTCCCATCAGATCACTTCGCCCTCTACCAGCCCGAGGGTGGATTTCTCCTCTCGGAACGCTGCGTCGTCGCCCACGTATTCGGCGCACTGGCGGCGGGAGCCGAGATCCGGGCACGGGAGCAGGTGCTGAGTTGGACCGCCACGGCGAGCGGCGTTCGGGTAGTAACCGACCGCGGCAGTTACGAGGCCGAACGATTGATCATCAGCGCGGGCGCCTGGATGCAGAGCCTTGTGCCGGCCCTGACGTCGTTGGCGCAACCCGAGCGGCAGGTTCTGGCCTGGTTCCAACCGACGAGCGCCGATCTCTTCGCGCCCGCGCGATTTCCGGTGTTCAATCTGAGCGTCGACGAAGGGCGGTACTACGGGTTCCCGGTCTTTGGCATCCCCGGGTTCAAGGTCGGTCGGTACCACCACCGCGAGGAGCAGATCGACCCGGACGATTTCGACCGCGCGCCGAATCCCGCGGACGAGGCGGTCCTGCGGGAGTTCGCCGCGCGCTACTTCCCCGCCGGGGCGGGGCCGACGATGGCGATGATGTCGTGCATCTTCACGAACACGCCGGACGAGCATTTCGTCATCGATGTGCTGCCAGACGCGCCGCAGGTTGTCGTCGCCTCGCCCTGCTCCGGGCACGGTTTCAAGTTCTGCTCGGTTGTGGGAGAGATTCTGGCCGATTTGGCGTCGCGGGGAGCGACCGGCCATGACATCGGATTGTTCCGGCTGGAGCGGATCGCCGGAGCGGGAACGGGAGCGGCTGCTGGGGCGGAGCAGGTCCCTAGCTGCGCAGGCTGATTTGGAGGATGATCTGGTCGCCAGGAGTACCGGCGTGACGGAACTCCTCGATGCCGCCACACGCCTCGACCAGCGCTGCCATGATGGCATAGGGCGAATTGTCATGGGCCCGAACCGTGGCGGTATAGCGTTCGGCGTCGACGCTACGGTCGTCGAAGCGCTTGGTCTGGACCTCGGCCTTCACTTCGATTCCACCTTGTGGCACCGACCCGGCAGCCGGGTAGGGCCACTCGATGATCTGGGACGATCCATCCACGACACGGAGCGCTCCTCGGCCGCCGCGAGACGTCTCTTCCTGGACTTCTTCCGGCCGGGTCTTCAGCATCCGCAGTTTCATCCCCGTCTCCCTTCCAGTCGGACGGATGTCCCTCATCCTCCGACCCCATTTCTCACCGCCCACCCTGTGGGCTCTTGCCAGTTCTGTGACCTCGGGTCAACATCGTCGTTCGCGGGGTGAACGATATTGTTATCTGCAGACCGCGTGCCACTGCGTACGTACACACTGTATCAGAACATTCGGTCTAACGCAAGAGGGTCCACGATGGCAATTTGTCACACCCTCTGCCCCATCCTCTGTAGCCGCTCATTGAATCGATCACACGGACGTGCGGCGTACGAGGGGCAGATGGCGACGGTCCTCCGGCTATCCTTTTAGGGTCGTGCGGCGATCTCGTCGTTCGTGACCGTAAGGAGTACCTCTCCTGTGGATCCGTCTATCAATCACATGATCGCGGACTATCTGCGATCGGTGGCCGCCTGGCGAAGGCAACGCTATCAGGACGATCTTCGCGATGCTCGCAATCTGCGGAGTGCCGCGGCGCTTGAAGAGCTGGCGGAGCACTTCCTTCGCCTCCCGCCCGAGGACGAGCGTCTGCAGCGACTGCAGAGACTGGCCGTCCAAGGAGCGGCGTTCGTCCCCGGCCAGCAGACCGCCTACGAGATCGGGCGGTTTCGCTTCTTCTCGGAGGAAGCGGGCATCGACGCGTTTGTCGATCGCATCGTGGAATTGGCGACAGCCGACCGCGGCGAGCAGGGCCGATTCGGCGGACCCCAGGCCGCAGGCGACAACCCGTGGAGATGACCGTCGTGTGGCGGTAAGGAATACGTCATCTCTGTCGGCCGGAGGTCATGCGGACTGACGACGATTCCTGTGGTGTCGTCGGGCGTCGATGAACATCGGCGCCACGGGAGGACCCCGGCTCCTCCACGACACCGCTGGCGTCACCCCTTCATTAACCGTCGACGATAGTCGGATGAGCCCGCGTAGCGAGCGAAACGAACCCCGACGCCTGTGCGATAGTAGCGATGTGCGTCGCAATGCCGACATAGCTCACGTGGAGTGCGTCTGCTGGGACGATGGGCCGGGGAGGGCCTGATGGCGGAGAAGCCTACCTACACCATTGCCGTGACGTCGGATCGCTACGACCTCGAATGGGAAGCCCAAGAGCTCGCGGCGCTCGAGGATCTCCGGATCGAGTTGCACGCGCGTCCCTGCCCGACGGAGGACGACTTGATCGCCCTCGCCCGCGACGCGGACGCCGTGCTGATCAGTTCCCGTGAGCCGATCACCCGTCGGGTGGTCGAGAACCTGCCCC
>JAXDKI010000451.1:0-5781 GCA_034667245.1 Thermomicrobiales bacterium
CGTGAAGGCGCATCCCTCCGTGCAGTAGGCGTTGCGGTCGGAAATCGGCTGGAAGGAGTCGTAGACGATTCCGATCAGCAGGTGGTCGATCAAGTGCTCGCCCACCGGCAGGTCGGCGACCGGCGCGATCCCGAGCCGCGCCAACTCCGCCGCCGGCCCGATCCCGGAGAGCATCAGGAGACGGGGCGAATCGAACGCTCCCGCGCAGACGATCACCTCCCCCGCCGCGATCGTCTCCACACCGCGCCCATCCCGCTGCACCACCACCCCGCGCGCCTGCGCACCCTCCATCGCCAGCCGCAGCACCCGCGTTTCGGATAGAACGTGCAAGTTCGGGCGATCCCGCACCGGAGTGATGAATGCGCGATGGGCATTGAGGCGCTCGTCGTCGACAATCGTCGACTTGTTCCAGCCGGCTCCCTCCAGCGTGCCGTTGTCGAACGACGAGCTGCGAGGGAACCCGGCCTGCACCGCCGCCTCGACCATCGCCTCGGACAGCGGATTGCGCGGGTTCAGCACCGCCGGCCGCAGCCACCCCTCGAGTTCCTCGAAGGCCGCCCGCACGCTCGGCCACTCCCACCCCGCGCACCCGGTGGCCGCCCACCCGTCGTAGTCCGACTGCGCCCCGCGCAGGTAGACCATCCCATTCAGACTGCTGGTGCCGCCGAGCACGCGGCCGCGCGGCATCAGATGGCTGCGACCCATCGTTCCCGGCTGTGGCGTCGAGACGTACTGCCAGTCGACGTCTGTCCCCCAAAGCGAGAAGTACTGGCGCGGAACCCGGATCGCCTCCCGATCGTCCGCGCCGCCCGCTTCGACCAATGCAACCGAGACCGACGGGTCGGAAGAAACCCGGTTGGCCAGCGCACACCCCGCCGACCCGGCCCCGACGATCACGACGTCGTATGCATCCATGGCCGCCACCCCCTAACCCGCCGCACTGGGCGTGAAGTGCCAGATCTCGCGCAGCTCGCGCGCATCGACGATTCCGTCGTCGCGGTAATGCATCAGCGGCTCCATCAACTCCTTCGCCCACCGGTGGTGGATCTCGGAGTCCCAGAGCCGCGTCCAGGCATCGGCGTCGTCGATGCGGGAGTAGAGGAAGACCATGTCGTCGATCTGAAACAGCGTAATCTCGGCGATCCCCTGCCGCGCGATCTCCTGCCGCAACTCCGGCCAGATGTTGTCGTGCCAATAGACATACGTGTCCAACGCGCCCGGCTTGAGCTTGAGGACAAACGCCTTCCGCATCGTCTCGCCCATGGAGTGACTCCCCGGCGTACCACGCCTCGCGCTGCGATTGTCGATGTCATCTCCCAGGATCGTACCGGCTAGCCGGGTGGCCGTCTAGAGGGAAGCAGACTCAGCCGAGTCTCCTCAGCCGCCGACTGGACCAGCGTTGGCGGTGCGTTCTCCGCCTACTCAGCGTGCTTCCCCTCCTGCCGCCTCCTGCTACAATGGCCTGGCTGTAACCAGTAACCGGAGCCAGGTGTTGCTCGCCCATCGCATCGGTTTCGCCGGCTCCCGCTGGCTGGCGCACCTCGGACGGACGAGACGTCATGAGCAACCCGCGGTCAGCCCTCGGTGGCCTACGTCTCCCTCATCTTCCGCCCTGCCCCAGCCTGCCCCTGCCGCGCGATCTCACCGCACATCACGGCCGTGAACGGCGGCGGAGGGCGTCGACGAGACCGACGAGCATGCGTCGCGAAAGCGAGCGACCGTGAGCGAGGAGCACGCCGGTCCAGTCCTCGAAGCGAAGCGCCAACCCGCCGAGGCGCAGACCGCGCGGCAGCTCGATGGCGACGTTGGCAGCTACGCCGCAGGCACCGAAGCCCTCTGGGCGCTCGGTTCGCGCGCGCTTCCCCCTGGCTTGCTTAACCGTGCCGAACGCCCGGCCGGACGTGGGTTTCGCGGCGTCCAGACCGCGCACGTCCTCCACCTGCAGCGCCTGCACGGCAATCGCGACGTTGCCCGTCTCCTCGACGGCGCCGCCCGCGGACAGGCCACTGCCCAACTCTCCACCGCCCCTCGGGTCGCCACCCGCATCCAGCCCAAGCTCTCCGTCAACGTGCCGGGCGATCCATACGAGCAGCAAGCGGACCGCTTCGCCGACGACGTGATGCGGATGCCGGCCTCGACTACCGGCCCAACCCCGCCGGTCGCGGAAGCGGAGACTCCCGGCGTCCAGCGGGCCTGCGCCGCCTGCGCCGACGAGTCGGTCCAGCGGCTACCCACCGTCGTGGGGTCCATTCTGCGCGCCAACGGCACAACCGGTGCCCCGGCCTGGGTCTCCCCCGGCGTCGACGCGCGCATCGAACGCATGCGCGGAGGCGGTCAACCGCTGCCGACCATCGAGCGCGCCTTTTTCGAGGACCGCACCGGTGCCGACCTGAGCGACGTCCGCGTCCATACTGACACCACCGCCGCCGAGACCTCGCGCGAGCTGAGCGCCCGCGCCTACACCATCGGCTCCGACATCGCCTTCGGCGCCGGCGAGTATCGGCCCGGCACCGATACCGGCCGCCGCCTGATCGCCCACGAGCTGGCCCACGTCTTCCAGCAGCGGGGCACCGCCCAGCTGAAGCGCGCCCCAGCGGATCCGGCCCTTGCGGAGACCGCATCCCAGCCCGCTGAGGCCGGCGGGCCATCCCCCGTCGGAGCCGAGCCAGTCTCCGAGGAGGGCGTCTGCCCGGTCTGTGGCCGGCAAGGGAAAGGGCGCTGCTCCGGCTGCGGCGAGGCCTTCGCCCCGGTCCAGCGGCTGGCATCAGCCACACAGCCGAATGGCTTCGACCGCAGCCACACCGCCGCTCCCTCCCCAGTGGCCGGCACGACCGAGACCCCGAAGGCACAGCAGCGTTCCGGCCCCTCGGTTCAACGCCTGGGGCTCGACGACGTCCTCTCACTCGGGCGCGATGGGGCCATCGACCTGATCGCTCGCTATTCCCCCGGACTCGCCGACTTCATCCGCAACGGCCCGATGGCGCTCCTGGTCGACAAGATCAAGAGCGGTATCCAGAACTGGCTGAAGGGTCTCCTCGGCGGCGTCAACATCGGCGCCGCCATCAGCAGTCTCGTCGGCAGCCTCAGCAGCGCCTTCGCCGCCATCCGCGAGTCGCCGAACCCCGCCTGCGCCACCCTGGCCGCCGCGCTCGACGGCCTGCGCAAGCTCGGTCAGGTCATCGCGGACAGTCCGACGATCAAAGCCGCCCAGGCCATCTTCGGCACCATCTCCGGCGTCTTCCAGAAGATCGCCGACGTCGTCCTCGGCGGCGCCTTCGACGCGGTCATGGGCATCGTCGGCGGCGTGACCGATCTCGCGAAGACCGTCTGGGGCTGGATCGTCAAGGCCAAGGACGCCCTCGGCGTCGCCTGGGACACCGTCAAGAAGACGCTCGGCCTGGACGACGACGAGAACGGCATCGTCGCCACGCTCAAAGCCAAGGCCGCCGAGGGCTGGGAGACGATCAAGCAGACCCTCGCCCCCGCCATCGGCCCGATCAAGACGATGCTCAAGCTGATGCTCGTCTTCTCCCCCGCCGGTCCGACGATCCTGATCGTCAAGTACCTGCCGCAACTGGTCGAGACGGTCCAGTGGCTCTGGGCCCACAAGGGCGACGACGACATCATCAAGAGCTCGAAGGAGGCCGGCCACACCGTCCTGCCCAAGCTGCTGGGCGCCGCCAAGGGCTTCGGCGAGGGCGTTCAGAGCGTCGCGACCGCCCTGATGAAGGGAGCGACCGAACTCCACGAGGCCGTCCTCTCGGCCCTTGGCGCCATCACCGGCGTGCCGCTGCTGAGCATCGCCCAGGGCGTGATGCAGGCAGTCGCGAGCGGCGTCCAGCAACTGGTCACCCTCGCCCAGACCGGTTTCGGGGCCGCCGCTAAAGCGGTCGGCGATCTCTACCAGAAGGCCAGGAAGGCCCTCGAGCCCTACATCGAGGTGCTGGTCCCGTTGGGGATGGCCATCCTCAACCCGGCAATGATCCCGGTAATCCTGGCCGGCAAGGCCTGGGGTGCTCTCCCCGACTGCTACAAGGGGCCAATCATCAACTTCCTGCTGGATGTGGCGATCCACTTCTTGAAGAGTGCCCCCCAGGTGTCGATGTTCGGACCACTCTGGCAGGTGCTCAAGGCCGGTGTCATCGGCTTCCTCGAAGGCGTCCGCAGCAGGTCCAGGGACGAGAAGATCCGGATCACCAATAAGCTCGCCAAGATCGTCAGCGGCGGCAACCCCGCCTTCCTGATCGGCTACGCCAAGGGCCTCATGATCGGCCTCTGGAAGGGTCTCAAGCAGCCCTTCGAGCTCGCCTACGACCTGATCAAGCTCCTCAACTACGCGCAGACCTGGGCGGAGAAAGCGGGAGAGCAGGCACTTACCCAAGCGCTCGCGCCCGCCGGAGTGCCGGCTCCCGCCCCGGCCGCACCTGCGCCGATTCGGCGAGTGCCGACGCCGAGCGCAAACGTCGCCGCGCCCGGCGGAGGCCAGGCCGCGATCCAGCAAAAGCTGACCCAGATGCTCGCGGAGCTCCGCCCGCCGATGGATCAGGTCTCGACCGGCTTCATGCCGGCCTTGCAGGAAACCTTCAGCGGCGGTGCCGGGATCACCTACGCCGACGTGAAGAAGAAGCTGGGCAGCCTCCTGGCCGGTGCCGAGTCGGCACTCCGCGCCAAGGGCCACGAGCTGGCCGGGATCGCCTGCAAGTCGTTCCTGAATGACAAGAACGACGCCCAGTTGGGCGAAGACGTCGGCGACATCTCCGGCCAGGTGCTCTTCGAGGTCATCCTCCTCATCCTGACCGAAGGACTGATCGAGGCGCTGAAGCCGCTGCAAGGTATCGCCAAGCTGCTCGACTGGGCGGGCGAAGCCTTCGGCGCCGCCCTCAAGGGATTGGCCAAAGTCGGTGGCTGGGTGGTCGATGGGATCAAGGGCCTCTGGAAGTTCGTCGAGAACTCCGGTGCCGGCAAGAAGGTTGTCCAGGCCTTGCAGCAGGTCGGCGAGATCCTCGTGCGCTACGCCGACGAGCTGATGGGACTCGGCGGAAAGGCAGCCGGTCGCGAGGGTGCCCAGGCCGCTGGCGGGAAGGCGGCGAAGGCGGGGGCGGAAGGTGCCGGCGCGCGGGTCGGGAGCGAGGGTGCGCAGCACCTCGACGACATCCCGGTCGGCCAGATGTCGAACGTCAAGTTGGCCGAGGCCGGCGTGCCGATACGCATCGGCGACATCGACCATACCCTCAAGCCGGTGCGCATCGGCGATCGGATCGAGATCTGGCTCTGCACCACCTGCAGCAACATGACCGAGAAGATCGACAGCGTCCTGGCAAAGGTCTCCGACAGTGGGCCTACGAAGAGCCTCCATACGCGGTTGACCAGCCTCCGCGCTCGCGTCCAGCGGCTTGAAGCGGATATCAACGCCGGTATCGTGCCGTTTGACCGCATCCCCGCCGAGTCGAACCAGTTGGCCGCCGAGATGCGCAACATCTCCACGAAGTTCCCCGGCTTCGAGGGCGACCTCAACGTTCCCAATATCGCTCGCCCCGACCCGTCCGACTTCGCTGCCCTCGCCGAGCGTCTGGGCTTCGAGCGCACGGGTTTCCGCTCCCACGGCCAGGCAGTCTTCGAGCGCGACGGGCTGTTCATCACCCCCGACATCGACTCCCACGGTGGCGGCGTCTGGAAGATGGCCGACTCGGTGCGCAACCTCGGATCCAAGAGGACGCGCATGGGCACCTACGACGCGAACCTCGAACGCATTGGAGATTAGTCATGTACCAGTGGCGCGTC
>JAXDKI010000452.1:0-8244 GCA_034667245.1 Thermomicrobiales bacterium
GTCGGAGGCGTGACGGTCACCGACCGCGCCGCTTCGGGTGTCGCATTGATCATCGTCGACGAAACCGGTCAGAACCGCATCGCCTATGTGCCCGGTGCGACGGCGACGATCACACCGGATCAGGCAATCGCAGCGCTCCACCGCTTCCAACCGCGTGTTCTGCTCACGACACTGGAACTCCCGGCACGGGCGCTGGAATCGCTCTTCGAGGAGGCGCTCGTCATTGGCGCGACGATCATCAACAACGCGACCCCCGAACCCTCGGAAGGGCGCAAGATCGCCGCCTTGGCCAACATCCTGATCGTCAACGAGACGGAAGCATCCGAATTGCTCACGGTCGGCCCCGGTGAGCGTGATTGGCTGGCGGTCGCCCATGCTCTCCGCGGTCTCGGACCGCGAGCCGCAATCGTGACTCTGGGCGCCGCCGGGGCCGTTGTCGCCGGCGAAAGGGTATCAGAGCGTCTGCCGGCTCCCAAGGTCGAGGTTGTGGACAGCACCGGCGCCGGTGACGCGTTCGCCGGTGCATTCGCCGCGCGGCTCGCATCGGGCGCTGACATCCTCACTGCCGCCCGCGTGGGCGTGATCGCGGGATCTCTCGCGGTCACCAAGGCCGGGGCCCAGCCGTCAATGCCGCGTCGAGAAGAGATTGAGCAGATGCTCGGACACGCGTAACAGCCCGACGTCAAGTCGCCGCGATCGCTCATGATCCACATGGGCTGGACGGAAGGGGAGGGATTCGAACCCTCGAGGTGGGGTCGCCGCCTACGCGATTTCCAGCCGCCCATTATGCCAACTATGCGACCCGTCCGAGAGAGCACACCGGCGGTGACCCAAACGCGGAGCACGACCGACCGCGGTGTTGATCCGCGGTCGACCGGGCGTGAAGCCACGTTCTCTGGTATTCCTTTTCGGTCGTGCTCCGATGTGCGGTGCTCGTCGTGTCGCGATTTGCCCATCCAACACCGCTCATGTCCTTGGTGATTCGGTATGGACGAGCCCTAGGGTGGAGGGTACCCGTCATCACGGCGGACTCAACCGGTCTGCCCCTAGGCGCGCTCGTCAACGGCGCAGCTCCTGGGCAAGCGTGGTAAAGAAGGCGGAGTAAACACGCGCCGCCAATCGAAAGTCGCTCACGCGAAACCATTCGTCCGGGGCGTGGGCCCGGCAATCAGGCAACATGAACGCGAGCGTGACGGTGTCCGCACCGAGTTCCTCCTGGAAGAGAGCGGTGGCGGGGACCGTGCCACCGCTACGGACGAGCAACGGCTCTTGGCCATAGAACGAGCGCAACGTGGTCCTCGCCGCCTGGAGACCTGGGTGAGAACGGTTCAACGAGAAGGGTCGTGCGGAGCCAGGGAATCGGGTTACGGTCGCCTGAGCGCCGGGCGGTAGGTGGTCGGCGACGTGGCGCTCGATGAGTCGTAGGATGTCACCCGGTTCCTGATCGAGCACAAGCCGGCACGTGATCTTCGCGTGAGCCCGGCAGGGCGTCACGGTCTTCGTGCCTTCGCCCTCGAATCCGCCCCAGAGACCGTTGATATCAAGCGTCGGCCGGGCCCAACGGCGTTCCTGGGTGGAGTAGCCCGATTCGCCGACTAAGGCGTGTGCCATGGCCTGGCTCCGAAACCGCTCCTCATCGAATGGGGCCGCTTCGATTTCCGCACGATCGTCCTCTGAGAGTTCGCGCACCCGGTCGTAAAATCCGGCGATGGCAACGCGACCGCTGTCGTCGTGGAAGCTGCTGATCAGCTGCGCTAACGCGCGAGGGGCGTTCGGCACCGCGGCTCCGAACTGGCCGGAGTGGAGATCCGTTTCGCCGGTGGTCAGGTCGACTTGGAGACTTGCCAGTCCCTTCAGCCCAACCGTTAGGGACGGCGTGTCCGGGCCAAGCATGCCGCCATCGGCGGACAGGACGAAGTCGCACCCCAGGCGGTCCCGGTGGGAACGAAGAAACGCCGGCAGACTTGGACTGCCGATCTCCTCCTCGCCTTCGACAATGAACGAGACATTGATCGGCGGCCGACCAGCAGTGCGGGCAAACGCTTCGATCGCCTGAATCACGGCGAGATAGTTGCCCTTCATGTCGGCTGACCCGCGCCCATATACTCGCCCGTCCCGGATCCCCGGTTCGAATGGGGGCGATGTCCAGAGGTCGAGCGGATCGACCGGCTGGACATCGTAATGACCATAGATCAGCACCGTCGGCAGGTCGTCGGCCACCCACCAGCGTCCGACAACGATCGGCCAGCCATCCGTCGGCAGCACCTCGACCTCGGGGACGCCTGCCTCCGTCAGAGCTCGTGCCGTCCACGTCGCCGCCCGTTCGATTTCGTCCCGATAGGCGGGCAAGGCGCTGATACTGGGGATCCGCAGGTAGTCGAGAAACGCCGCGAGATGCGCGTCCTGATGATCCTCCAAATAGCGCTCCACGGCTGATACCACGTTGCTCCTCCTTGCTTGCTGACTGCTGCTACACGCATCTCGCTGGCTTCGCTCGGCAAAGGGAACTGGTCCAGTTCCTCGCATCCGGGGGCGGCGGGACTCAGCCTGCAGACGATGCCGATCTCGTTCTGCCGACGACCCAAGTTGAGGGACCGACGATTCCTTCGGTTCCTCCGGCGATGAGATCGAAGACCCCACGAGCCCGGCTGATGACTCGGCCCCGGCCAGTCTTTAGCCGCACAACCAGGCGGCGACCGGCGACTTTGTCACCTTCATGGCCGTTGCCCGCTCAACAACGTACTTGACACCGTTCCGACGGGGCCGTATGATCCCGTTCGTACACCGTATACCATATTCCAGATGTCCCTCGTCGGAGGTCCCGCACACGCGAGTTCGGAATCGGCGCGAGATCGGTCTACCCGACCGAACACGAGAGGAGTACGGAGATGGCGAATCGCCCTACCTCACCGATCGAGCAGGCTTTACTGGCAGAGCGAAGCCGTCGCGCCCTGTTGAAAGGCGTCGGTGGCGCCGGACTGTCACTTGCCGGCCTCACTGCCTTTGGCGGTGGGCCAACTGCGGCGCAGTCTGAGATCGACACCACGATGTTCGTTTGGGTTGGCTCAAATCAAGGCGTTGTCCCGCGCGAGGTTCGTGAGCAATATCTCAAGGAGCACCCGGGAACCACGATCGAGCTGCTCGAAGGCACGAACGCGGAGACCTACCCGAAGATCAAGGCGTCACTCCAGATGACGCCGGACGATCCGCTGGTGAACTTCGGCTTCTTCAATATTGATGCGACGACCAAGGGCACGCTCGACGATGTCTGGCTCCCTTTGGACAAGACCAAGGTGCCGAACCTCGACAACATCCTCGACCCTTACCGTCGACCAAATGACATCGGTGTCTTCTGGGGACTCTCGGGTATTGGCCTGGTCTACCACAAGGAAGAGGTGAATCCTCCCCCGACCTCGTGGGCGGACCTCTGGGATCCGAAGTACAAAGGCCGAGTGGCCTTTTGGGATGCGCCGGCCTGGTCGTTCAACGGGCTGGTCGCGGCGGCGAGGCTGAATGGCGGCAGCGAAGACAACATCGAGCCTGGCCTCAAGCTCTACGCCGATGCCGCCAAGAGCGGCCACATCCATTCGCTCTACAACGCCAATGACCAACTCCGCCAATTGATGGTGAGCGGGGAGGTGGTGATCTCGGTGTTCTTCAAGGGCATCATGGCTCCTTGGGAACAGGAAGGGGCGCCGATTGGCTACGTCGTCCCGAAGGAAGGCCAGATCGCGTTCCCGCTGGGTCTGCAGATGGTCCGTGGCAGCGACCAGGGCCAGCAGGACGTTGCCCAGGACATGATCAATCGCCTGCTGGATAAGGAAACACTGCGGCGCTACTGCAATCTGACCGCAGCGATTCCAGCCGGCAAAGACATCAAGCTCGATCCACCGTGGGACACCGACCCGGCCTACCAAGAAGAGGCAATCGCCAATGCCATGCAGTTGGATTGGGCCAAGATTGCCGAGCACAACGACGAGTGGACGGAGATGTGGAATCGCGACGTGGTGGCCAACCTCGCGTAGGTCGCCGGGGTTCGCTAGCGCGGACCATCCCACCCTGGCGTACCTAGTCTACGGGGGAAGAGAGGCGCGATTCGCGCCTCTCTTCCCGTAGAACCTACCTGAGCACAATCCGATCGGCGCCGCAGGCGTGGACAGCCGGTCGCAGCTGGACCCTCCGGCGCATTGCGTTCGCCGGTCACACCCCAGGGGCCAGAGTGGTCTCTGAGCGGCGCTGTCCAGTGTCTACTTTCCCCACTGGCCCGCGTTCGGTATATCCGGAGACGAAGGCGGAAGAGGCGAGACTTGGCGCAAGACGATTTTGACGTACGTCTCACCGATATCACGAAACGATTCGGTGACGCCGTAGCCGTCGACAACATCTCACTCAGCGTGCGCCGGGGAGAGTTTTTCTCACTCCTGGGGCCGAGCGGGTGCGGAAAAACCACGACCCTGCGGATGATCGCTGGGTTCGAACATCCGACCTCCGGCGAGCTGCGCATCCGGGACCGCGTCGTCAACAACGTTCCGGCGTTCAAGCGGGAAACCAACCTGGTGTTCCAGCAACTCGCCCTTTTCCCCCACATGGACGTCTTTGACAACGTCGCCTTCGGTCTCCGGATCAAGAAATTAGGCAAGCAGGAGATCCGTACCCGCGTGATGCGGATGCTCGACGTTGTGCAGCTGGAAGGGTTCGACCGACGCCGTGTTGGCCAGCTTTCCGGCGGCCAGCAGCAGCGGGTCGCGATCGCCCGCTCGCTGGTCAACGAACCGGCGGTGTTGCTCCTTGATGAACCGCTGGGAGCCCTGGATCTCAAGTTGCGCTTGCAGATGCAACTGGAGCTCAAGGCGCTCCAGCAGCGGCTCGGCACGACCTTTATCTACGTGACCCACGATCAGAGCGAAGCCTTAACGATGTCGGATCGCATCGCGGTGATGAACCGGGGCAAAGTGGAACAGGTTGACGCTGGCAGGGAGATCTACCTGCGCCCGAAGACCGCCTTTGTCGCCCGGTTCATCGGCGAGACAAATCTGATCCGAGGAATCGTTCGGTCGTGCGGGTCCGGCGAGGCAGTGATTGAGATTCAGGGACTTTCCCTTCGCATCCGCACGAGCCTGCCCCTCAACGAACGAGAGGAGGTCGACGTCTCGATCCGTCCGGAGACGCTGCAACTGCAATCGCGAGCGGAGGATGCTACCCATCACAACGGCGCCGCCAACGCCTTTCCCGCGAGAGTGACCGGTGTGACGTTCTTCGGTTCGACCCTCCGCTACCAGATGACGTTGCCGTCGGGGCTCGTGGTCGATGCCCAGCGTCTGGCCGGGGATGCCACGATCTTCGCGGTCGGCGATGAGGTGATTGTCAGCGTACGACCGGACGGCCCGGTGGTGTTGCGCGACGCCGATGGCGCGGGCGCATAGGATGGCGGCAGTTGAAGGTGCTGCCTCCGGGCCGCCCCAGGCATCACGCGCGATGGCGTCGGGTCGTTCATGGCGGCGGCTGGCGCCCTTGTTCCTCCTGGCGCCCGGTCTCCTCTTTCTTGGTCTCCTCTTCGCCTGGTCGATGTGGATCATGCTCCGCTACAGCTTTTACTCGTATGACGGGGGCAATCTCACCAAAGACTGGTCCCTGGAGTCATGGCGGCGTTTCTTCTCTGATCGGTTCTACTGGGATATTCTGTGGCGCACCGCCAAATTGGGCTTCACCGTCACGGCGATCTCTGTCCTGATCGGGTATCCCATCGCGTATGCACTGACGCGCATCCGCCGCCAGCGACTCTTGGTCCTCATGTACGTGATGATCTTTTCGCCACTTCTCGTCAGTGTCGTCGTCCGCTCATACGGCTGGCTGTTGCTCCTCGGGCGTCAAGGCTTCGTCAACCAGGCGTTGACCTCCCTGCCGTTCATCGACGAACCGCGACGGTTGGTCTTCAACTCCACGGGCGTCACCATCGCCCTCGTCCACATCTTGTTGCCGTTTGCCATCTTTCCCATGGTCAGCGTCTTGACCCAGTTGCCGCCGAGCTTGAAGGAAGCGGCGATGGACCTCGGCGCAACCCGGCTCCAGACCTTCTACAAGGTCGTTTTGCCCCTGAGCATGCCGGGAATCATCGCCGGCGCGCAGATCGTCTTCGTGCTCTCGATCAGCGCTCTCGTCACACCGCTACTGCTTGGCGGTGGTCGCGTTTTCGTCCTCTCGAAGCTGATCTTCCAGAACATCACGGAGCTCAACTGGCCGCTTGCCGCGGTTCAGGCGTTTGTGCTGTTGGGAATGGCGTTGATCATTCTGGCGGTGTTCTCCCGCCTCAACCGGGCCACGTACGCCGCGCGAGGAAGCGATTGATGACGGAGAAGCGTCGGATCGATGTGATCAGCATCGGGCTCTACACGCTGCTGACAGCCGTCTTGTTGTTCATGATCGCGCCGCTGGTGTTCGTGATCATCAACTCGTTCAATGCCTCGTCCTTCAGCCCCTGGCCCCCTACCGGCTTCTCACTCGCCTGGTACCGTGAGGTGCTCGACTACGAGCCGTTTCGCCGCGGATTCCGGAACTCGATCGTCACCGCTCTCGGCACGACGGTCATCGCGCTGGTCCTCGGGTCGATGGTTGCGTACGCCCTCTCGCGCTACCGATTCCGGGGGCGTGGCCTGGTCCAGGCGATCTTTTTCTCCCCCCTGATCGTGCCGAGGGTAGCGATTGGGCTGATGATGTTCGTGCTGTACATCTCCATGTTTTCGAGTTTGTTCGGCACGACACGGGGTGTGATGCTCGCCCACACGCTGCTCGTGCTGCCATTTGTGATCACGATCTTTGCCGCCAACATCAGCGGAATCAATCCGGTGCTGGAGGAGGCGGCCCAGGATCTCGGTGCGAATCCCGTCCAAACCTTTATCAAGATCACGCTGCCGCAGATGAGGGTTGGGTTCATTATCGCGGGACTCTTCGCGTTCATCACCTCGTTCGATGAGGTCGAGGCGGCAATCTTCCTGGTCCGGCCGGCGTCCAACACGCTGCCGATCGAGATGTTCCTCTACCTTGAGCAGCGCCAGACACCCGCCCTTGCCGCGCTCTCCTCGATCCTGATCGTTCTGACACTGGCTGTGGTCTTCATCGCCCTGGCCGTTCTTCGCGGTCATGACCTGCGCCGGTACGCTGGACGCGGCGGGTAGGCGCCGAATTCGTGGCGTCCCCACCTGTTCTCAGGAAGGAGTCTACCGGTGCTGCGGGATAAGTACGCCTACCTCAAGACCGCCTTTCGCACCGCTATGGCGCGAGACAATGTTCGCGCGGTCATCGCGATGTCGCCCGAGAACGTGCTCCATACCGCAGGTGTCTACATCGCCAGCCAGCGCATGATCCGCGAGCGGCTGGCGACCACCGTGTTCCCGCTTGAATCCGATCCGTTCTTCGTCGTCAGCAGCGTCGTCGCCAAGACCGCCCGGAACGAATCGTGGATCGAGGATATCGCGGTCTGGGCCGAGCACGACTCGACACCGGTGGACGCCCTGGTGGCGGCTCTGCGCGGCCGAGGGCTGACGAGCGGTCGGATCTGGCTGGAGATGCGGTACCTGGCGGCAACCTACTTCCAGGAGCTCGCCGCCGCCCTCCCCGATGTCGAATGGCTCGACGCCGAACTGGTCCTCGACCGTACCCGCATGGTCAAGACACCGGACGAAATCGCGCTCATGCAGCGAAACGGCGTTCAAGCCGAGAAGGCGATCTACGCGGGATTCATGTTTGCCCGCGCCGGGACGACCGAATTCGAGATCGCCCACCGCATGCGTGGCAGTTTGGTCGATCTTGGCAGTGACGGCTCGCCGTTCATGTCGCTCGCGGCCGGGGTGGCGCACACGCTGGAGTCACATGCCGTTCCCGGGGCGACGCCACTCGCACCCGGCGATATCGTCTCGGTGGACATGGTTGGCACCTGGCGCGGCTATTACACCGATATTGCTCGGATGGCGATTGTCGGCCCACCGTCACCCGCGCAACGCCGGGCCTGGCAGGGGGTCGTCGAGGTGCAGCGCCAGGTGACCGCCGACGCGCGTCCGGGCGTCAAGGCGAAGGACTTGTATGCGTCCGCGCACCGGTATGCCCGCGAACAGGGATTCGAACTGGCGACGAACCTCGCCGGGCACAGTCTGGGGATTGGACTGCACGAGTATCCACCCATCACCCCCACCTGCGAGGAGGAGCTCCAGCCCGGCATGACGCTCTGCATCGAGATCCTTGCCAGCTATC
>JAXDKI010000453.1:0-4486 GCA_034667245.1 Thermomicrobiales bacterium
CGCGTTGCACCGGCGGGTAGGACATGGGCGAGCAGGGACGGTCGTCATTGACGAAGGCTTCGGGGCGTTGGATGCCGACCGACGTGACGAACTCGCCGTCCATATGACGGATACGACTCACGGCGTCCTCAGTTTGGGATTGGCTGAACGGATCGTGATTAGTTCGCACCCCGCCGAGGTTCGGCGTCATTTTCCTGATCGCTGGCTCGTTCAATAGCAGGCTGGCCCACGCGTTGAGCGCCTTGGCAGTGAACTCCGGGCCGTTGTCGACGGCGATCCGCTCCGGCGCCCCGGTCGTCCGCCGCACCCCCTCCAGGATCGCCGCCACCCGCTCCCCGGTCCAGGAGACGTCCACCCCGATCGCCGGGCTCACCCGGCTCACGTGATCGACGACCGTCAACACGCGGAAGCGCCTCCCGTCGGCCAGGCTGCCGGTCAGGAAGTCCATGCGCCAGCGCTCCCGCGGCCGCGGCGCCGGCGCCGGCTGCACCCGTGGCGCACGGGTCCGCTTCGTCTTGCGCTTGACCCGGATGCCCAGCCCTTCCTCGCGGTAGAGCCGATAGACCCGCTTGTGGTCGACCCGCCACCCCTCCCGCCGCGACAGGACGTGCAGCCGCCGGCAACCGTAGCGGACCCGCGCCGCGGCGAGGTCGCGCAGCCGCACCCGCAACGCGGTGTGGTCCCGCGCTTGGCTGCGGTCGCGGCAGGTCGCACGGGGCACGCCGGCCACCCGGCCCGCCCGCCGCTCGCCGACCCGGACGCCGGCCCGGAAGTAGGCGACGACGGCGCGCCGCTGGGCCGGCGTCACCCGTTTGTTCGGAGCGCCTCGTGCAGCAGGTGCTTGTCGAGGGCGAGGTCGGCGACCAGTTGCTTCGGGCGCCGGTTCTCGTCCTCCACCTGGCGCCGCCGCCGCCGCTCGGCCACCCCCATCCCGGCGAACGTGCGCCGCCGGCGGGAGAAGGTCTGCTCGGTGCTCCCGAGCTTGCGGCAGACCTCGACCACCGGGGTGCCCGCTTCGGCCCGCCGCAGGGCGCGGACGACCTGCTCCTCGGTGAACCGACTCTTCTTCACAGCCGTCCTCCTTCCGGTTCGTGACCGCGCGGAATCCTAACCTTCAGGATGGACCAAGATCCGGGGGGCCGGTCAACCGGACACCATGACCCCGAGCCGCGCCGCCCGCCGCTCCCACGGGCGGACGCGGACCCGGCGCCCAACTCGGCGAGCGGGGTGCGTTGCCCCTGGTGCTCGCGGTCCCTCCACCCGACCGCCGCGCCGGCCGCCGCCATTTCCCAAGACGACCATTGAGGAAACCCCACCTACCGAAACCCTCCCCTCTCCCGCTCCGGCAGGAGAGGGGCCGGGGGTGAGGGTCGTCCTCCCCGTCCAGGCGGCGCGTTGCCCCGAGCGCAGCGCCCTCCCCGGCGCCGCACCGGCCGCCCCACTCGAACCGGCGAGCTCCACCAACCCGTCGCCGTGGCCCGCACGTTGCGAGACAGATGTCGAGGCGCACGCCGCGCAAGAGGTGTACGTCCACCTATTATCCGTGGTAGACTTCCTCTTTGCGCTCGTTTGTTCGCCTCGCACACTCCGTCCGAGCTCGAAGCTCGTACCTCGAAGCTCCAAACTCGAAGCCGATCAACCCGCGGCCCCGCCGGTCGCGTCACCTGTAGGATCACTGCCCATGCCGCTCCTCCACGACAAGATCACCGTCCGTGGCGCACGCGAGCACAACCTCAAGAACATCGACGTCGAAATTCCGCGCGACCGCCTCGTCGTCCTCACCGGCCTCTCTGGCTCCGGTAAGTCTTCGCTCGCCTTCGACACGATCTTCGCCGAGGGCCAGCGTCGTTACGTCGAGTCGCTCTCCGCCTACGCCCGCCAGTTCCTCGGTCAGATGGAGAAACCGGACGTCGACCACATCGACGGCCTCTCTCCGGCCATCTCGATCGACCAGAAGGGCACCAGCCGCAACCCGCGCTCGACCGTCGGCACCGTCACCGAGGTCTACGACTACCTTCGTCTCCTCTTCGCCCGGATCGGTCGCCCCCACTGCCCGAGCTGCGGTCGCCCCATCGCCCAGCAGTCGGTCCAGCAGATGGCCGGCCAGATCCTCGCCCTCCCCGACGGCACCCGCCTGATGATCCTCGCCCCCGTCATCCGCGACCGCAAAGGCGAGCACCAGGGCGTCTTCGACGAGATCCGCCGCCAGGGCTTCGTCCGCGTCCGCGTCGACGGCGAAGTCCGCGACGTCGACGAGATGATCGAGCTCGCCAAGACGAAGAAGCACACGATCGAGGTCGTCGTCGACCGCATCGTCATCCGCCACGAGACCGACGTCGCCCCGGACGACCACCCGGACCGCGTCCGCATCATCGACTCGCTCGAAGTCGCCCTCCGCATCGCCGGCGGGATGGCCGTCGGCCAGATCGTCGACGGCGGCGAGCTCCTCTTCTCCGAGAACTTCGCCTGCCCCTTCTGCGGCCTCAGCTTCGGCGAAATCGAACCGCGCAACTTCTCCTTCAACTCGCCCCACGGCGCCTGCCCAGAGTGCACCGGTCTCGGCACCAAGCTGGAGTTCGACCCCGAGCTGATCGTCACCAACGGCAACCTCTCAATCGCCGAGGGCGCCCTCATCCCCTGGGTCCGCAACAGCGGCGAGGGCTACGCCTGGCACACCGCCCAGCTCGAAGCCCTGGCGGAGAAGTACGGCTTCAGCCTCAAGGTCCCCTTCCGCGACCTGCCGGAGGATGTCGTCAACCGTGTCCTCTACGGCAACAAGCAGGACAAGATCGTCGTCAAGTACCGCTCCGGCAACGGCCGCCTCAAGAACTACGACGTCATGTACGAGGGCGTCATCCCGAACCTCAAACGCCGCCTCGACCAGACCTCGTCCGACTACATCCGCGAGGAGCTCGGCCGCTACATGTCGGCCCGCCCCTGCCCTACCTGCAAGGGCACCCGTCTCAAGCCGGAGATCCTCTCCGTCCTCATCAACGGCCGCAACATCGTCGATCTCACCCAGCTCCCGATCCGCCAGGCCCAGTCCTGGTTCAACGAGCTCGCCGCCGACCCCGAGGTCCAGGCGACCGCGCCCCTGACGCCCCGCGAGTTCCTGATCGCCCGCCAGATCCTCAAGGAGATCCGCGAGCGCCTCGGCTTCCTCGTCGACGTCGGTCTCGACTACCTGACCCTCGACCGCTCCGCCAACACCCTCTCCGGCGGCGAGGCCCAGCGCATCCGCCTGGCGACCCAAATCGGCTCCAGCCTAATGGGCGTCCTCTACATCCTCGACGAGCCGAGCATCGGTCTCCACCAGCGCGACAACGCCCGCCTGATCCGGACCCTGCTCCGCCTCCGCGACCTCGGCAACACCCTGATCGTCGTCGAGCACGACGAGGAGATGATGCGCGCCGCCGACTGGATCATCGACGTCGGCCCCGGCGCCGGCGTCCACGGCGGCCGCATCGTCGCCCAGGGCCGCCTCCCCGACCTTGCCCGCGTCCCGGAGTCGATCACCGGCCAGTACCTGAGCGGCCAGCGCCAGATCGCCACCCCGATGACCCGTCGCACCGGCAACGGCAAGAAACTCGTCCTCCGCGGCGCCCGCGAGAACAACCTGAAGAACGTCACCGCCACCTTCCCGCTCGGCACCTTCATCGCCGTCACCGGCGTCTCCGGTTCCGGCAAGAGCTCGCTCATCACCGATACCCTCTACCGCCGCCTCGCGATGGAGTTTCACAACGCGCGCGAGAAACCGGGCTCGCACGACGCGATCGAGGGCATCAAGAATCTCGACAAAGTCATCGACATCGACCAGAGCCCGATCGGTCGCACCCCACGCTCCAACCCCGCGACCTACACCGGCCTCTTCACCCCCATCCGCGAGCTCTTCGCGTCGATGCCCGAGGCCAAAGCCCGCGGCTACCAACCCGGCCGCTTCTCCTTCAACGTCAAGGGCGGCCGCTGCGAGGCCTGCCACGGCGAGGGGATAATCCAGATCGAGATGAACTTCCTCCCCGACGTCTTCGTCCCCTGCGAGGTCTGCCACGGCAAGCGCTACAACCGCGAAGCCCTGGAGATCACCTACAAAGGCAAGTCGATCGCCGACGTCCTCGACATGACCGTCACCGAGGCCCTCGCCTTCTTCGAAAACATCCCGTCCGTCCGCCGCAAACTGCAGACCCTGCAGGACGTCGGTCTCGGCTATATCCATCTCGGTCAGCCCGCCACCCAACTCTCCGGCGGTGAAGCCCAACGCGTCAAACTCGCCTCCGAGCTCTCCCGCACCGCGACCGGCCGCACCCTCTACATCCTCGACGAGCCGACCACCGGTCTCCACTTCGCCGACATCGAGAAACTCCTCGCCGTGCTCCAACGCCTGACCGACGGCGGCAACACCATCATCGTCATCGAGCACAACCTCGACGTCATCAAATCCGCCGACTGGGTCATCGACCTCGGCCCCGAAGGCGGCAACGGCGGCGGC
>JAXDKI010000454.1:0-2942 GCA_034667245.1 Thermomicrobiales bacterium
ATCGTGAAGGCGAGTCGTTCGCTGCCGCTCCAGCCGCGAAAGCCGGGACTGCCCGGCTCGATCCCCTGCTCATCGAACAGACCGACGTCGAGGGTGTTGCCACCCCCCACCGACGGATTCGACGAGATGCGGTCGGTGTAGTCGTAGCGCAGGTGGATCTGGCGGACGCAGGTCGGGACCGCGAAGGGCAGGTGGACGTAGCGGCGTTCCTGGCCGCGCTCGAACCGGCCGGTCAGCGTTATGTCTGGATCACGCATGGCTGGTGTTCTCGGGAAAGCGGCTAGGCAAGCGCCGGTTCCTTGAACGCCTCGACGAGACCGCGGATTTCGACGGGGCGGGTGCCGCAGCAGCCGCCGATGATTTGCATGCCTTCCGCGGCCCATTTGCGGGCGTGCTCGACGAAGACCTCGGGCGGGGGGCAGCTCGACCAGTCCCATTCGTAGCGGAGGTAGCGGCCCCAGTTCGGGTAGGCGCCGATGGGGAGGTTGGTGTACTGGCGGAGCCAGGTGGTGACGCCGTGGATGAGGTCGGGTGGGAGGCAGTTGACGAGGACGGCGCCGGCGCCCATCTCTTCGAACTTGCCCGCCGCGCGGCCGAAGCGGTCGCCGTCGTCGAGGATCGTCTCGCCGTCGACGCCAATGATCTTCTCGACGGTCCGTCGGTAGGAGATCCAGAGGGGGATGCCGGTGTCGAGGAAGAGTTGATAGTCGGGGAATTCCAGGTTTTCGGGGATCTCCTTTTGGATCTCCATCAGGATGAGATCGGGTTTGTGCGCTTGATCCGCGTTCGCGAGGAGGTCGGCGAGCGGCTTGAGGTAGCCCTCCATATCGAGGGGGACGTAGGTGCCGGTGTAGTCGCGCGCTTCTTCCTGCTGGTCGTCGGGCCAGTCCATCGTCCGGCAGGCGAAGGCGACGGCGTAGTCGTCGGTCCGGCCGGCCTTGGCGGCACCTTCGCGAACGAGTCGGACCGAGTCGAGCGCGAGTTGCTTCCACTCGTCCTGCGGGAGGTCGAGCTTGCCGCTTTTAATGGCGGAGTAGACGCGATTGAGGGCAAAGGTGTGGGTCTCGAGGACGTCGGCGCCAGTGGCGGCGTAGCGGCGGTGGACCTCGACCATCTTATCGGGCGCCTCGCGGACGGCGATCGTGCCCCAGGTGAAGTTGGCCGGTCGCTCAGCCGGGTTCTCGGGGTAACCGGCGTCCTGTAACTCCGAGCCGATGCCGCCGTCGAGGATGACAACGTCGCCGGACTTCAGATGGTCGTCGATCCGGCGGTAGGCGTCCGTCATCGCGGAATTGGGCGCAACTGCCATGGTTCGCACTCCTAATTGGGGGACGACGTCCCGCTCACGGTCGCTTGTACACGCGGAGGGTAAGACACCACGAGTGCGCTTCGGCGTCAAGTCTCTGGATGGGGTATCTTCCGAGACATTGGGGTCGGCATACGCACTCATCAGCGCCGCCCGTGCGCGGGCCTAAAGACCCGCGCTCAAGCTACGAAGCCGGCTGAAGCCGGCGGAGATCAGCCGACGATGTGCTCACCACACGACGGCGCGAAGGATTTGAGACCCATGACCGATCTGCTCACCCACACCGACGTTGCCGCAGGTGAACGCCCGGACGACACCGAGGACTTGGTCCGCCGTCACAAGGAGAGTCTGTTTCCGAGCGTTGGGCTGAGCTATGCGGAGCCGATCGAGATTCGGCGGGGCGAGCGGCAGTACCTCTACGACGGGGCGGGGCGGCAGTATCTCGACTTCTTCGGCGGCATCGCAACGGTATCGAGTGGGCACGCGATTCCGGAGATTACGGAGCCGATCAAGGCGCAATTGGATCGCGTGATCCATACCTCGACGCTGTTCCTGATTCGCTCCCAGATCGAGCTGGCGGAGCGAATCAGGGCGATGACCCCGCCGAAGCTCAACAAGGTCTTCTTCACGAACAGCGGGACGGAGGCAAACGAGGCGGCGTTCCTGATCGCGACGCTCAACCGCAACAGCAACGAGCTGATCGCGCTGCGACACTCCTACCACGGTCGCTCGTTCGCGACGATCAACGCCTCGGGGCATCAACCCTGGCGCTCGACGACGCTGTCGCCACTCCACGTTCATTATGTCGGTAATCCGTATTGTTACCGGTGCCCCTGGGAGAAGACGTACCCGAGTTGCGATCTCCTGTGTGCCCGCGACGTCGAATCGGTGATCCGGACGACGACGAGCGGCAACCCGGCCGCCTTTGTCGCGGAGCCGATCCAGGGGGTCGGGGGGTTCATCACCCCGCCACCGGAATACTTCGTGCGGGTCAAGGAGATCCTGGATCGGTACGGAATCCCGTTCATCTCGGATGAGGTGCAGTCGGCGTGGGGCAGGATCGGCGTCGCCGACTTCGGCTTTCAGGCGTACGGCGTGGAGCCGGACGTCGTCGTCTTTGCGAAGGGGCTGGCCAACGGGATCCCGATCGGGGGAGTCATTGCGACCGACGAGCTGGCGGCTTCGATCCGGTCTTTGAGCCTCTCGACCTTCGGCGGTAACCCGATGGCGACGACGGCCGCACTCTCGAACCTCAACTACATCGCGACGAACAACCTGCGGGAGAACGCGCGTGTCGTGGGGACCCATCTCAAGGAGCGGCTGCTCGAGCTTGCCGAGCGCCACCCAATGATCGGCGACGTGCGCGGGCTCGGCCTGATGGTCGCGGTCGAACTGGTCCATGACCGGACGACGAAGGAGCCGGCACCGGACCTCGCGTTGCGTGTGATGGACGCCACGAAGGAGCGCGGCCTGATCGTCGGGAAGGGCGGATTGCAGGCAAACACGTTGCGGATCTGCCCGCCGCTGATCGTCACCAAGGCCGATGTGGATACGGCGGTCGAGATTCTCGATCAGGCGTTCGCGGTGGCAGGTGGTGGGTCGTGAGCGTGCGTGATCCCGACGCGATCCTGGCGGA
>JAXDKI010000455.1:0-3777 GCA_034667245.1 Thermomicrobiales bacterium
CGGCCATCTCATTGCGGGGTAATCCCGTAAGATGACACTCGTAGCTGTAGGCGACGAAGATCAGCCCGACTTGGCGCGATTCGGCCGCTAACAGTCGTCAGCCGGCAGCGCCTGCGTGAGGCCCGACGCGAACGACACTCATGGTCAAGACGGTGGCGAGTCCGAAAATCAGGACTCCATTCGGGATATGGAGCGACGCCGCGGTCGAGCTGTCGGCGCTGGCGTAGCCGAGAACGAGCTGGACCCCGGTCAGCACCAGCAGGACGGCACTCGCCAGCGCCGGCCAACTGCGTGCCCCGAAGACCAGGAACGCCAGCACCGCCTGGACGACGGCCACCAGAAACACGCCCTCGCCGATCTGGCCGTGCGTCTCGATCAGGTCGAAGTCCTTGAACCAACCGCGCCCGGCGATGATCGCCTGCAGCAACACCAGCGCCGCGTAAAGCACCGTCACCGCCTTCGTCGCGGTGAGGAGTCTGGGACGATCCACCCTAAGAGCGGCTGCGCCTCGGGTTTCTGTCATCGCGACTTCTCCTTTCACTCGGGAGGTCCTTTGAGGAAGACCGACTCCAATTCGTGACGACCACCCCCACATCCACCCAGCCACGATCTTCCGATCGCGAGGTCAAACGGCGGTACTCGCATTTCTCAACAAAGACTCAACACCCCGTGACGGCTTTCTCCGACGGTCTTTCGGCGGTGGTAATGCGGATTCGCGTCGCCAATAATGCCAATCGTTGGGCAAGTGCCAACTGCGCGAGACGAGGGACAACGACCGGTGGAGTCGCAGACGACGGTGCTGGTAGTCGACGATCAAGAGGACATCGTCGACCTGATGCGCGATTTCCTCGAAGCCGAGGGCTACGCGGTGGTGACCGCGCTCGACGGTCCCTCGGCGTTGTCCGTGCTGCGACAGACGCCGGTGGACGTCGTCCTGCTCGACGTGATGATGCCGGGGCAGTCCGGATTCGAGGTCGTCCGCCGCATCCGGGAGCTGGGCGACGTCCCGGTCCTCTTCCTCAGCGCGAAGCAGGAAGACAGCGACAAGATTCGCGGTCTCGGGCTCGGCGCCGACGACTACATCGTCAAGTCGGCCACGCCGGGCGAGGTCGTGGCGCGGATCAAGGCCGTCCTCCGCCGGACCAGGCGGGGCGAGCAAGCACCGTCGGCGGTGCTCGACTTCGGCCGGCTGGCGATCGACGTCCGCGCCCATGAGGTACGGGTCGACGGGAAACCGGTTCCCTTCACCGCCCGCGAGTTCGAGCTGCTTCATCTTCTCGCCGAGCACCCGCGGCAAGTCTTCACGCGCGAGCAGCTCTACGAGCGCTTTTGGGGAGCCTACGGCGACCGCCACACCCTGACCGTCCACATCGGCCGCCTGCGGGAGAAGATCGAAGACGATCCCGCCCACCCCAAGCACATCGTGACGGTCTGGGGAGTGGGCTATCGGTTCGAAGGGGAGCCACGGCGATGAGTGTGCTGCCTCTCCGTCGGTGGCTCGTGCTGGCGCTGGCCACCGTCCTCCTCATCCCGCCCCTGGTGATGGGTACAGTCGCCTTCCACCTGCTGGGCGATCCTCCCGAGGACGCGACCGACCGCGCTGCCCATCGCCTGAGCGACGAGGCGTCTCAGTGGCGCGATCCGGCCTGGCAAGCCGCAACCAAAAACGCCCTTGCTGGTGACGGCGTGGAGTTTGTCCTCATCGAGAATGGGCAGGAGTTCTACCGAAGCACCGCCGACCCGCTCGCGACTGGCGACGGCACACGTCTCGTGCGACGGGTGGACGTCTCGGATGCCGGCTCCTCACGGACGGCGTACGTCTATGCCGACGCCGTCTTCGGCCCTCCGGAGGCGGTCCGCAACTGGATTGTTCCGCTCGTCGGTCTGAGTACGCTGGCATTGACCCTCGGCGGTGTCGCCTGGTTCTTCGGCCGTACCGTCGTCGCTCCCCTCGCCGCGACGAGCCGCGCCGCCCGCCAGATCGCCGCCGGCGACCTCGACGTCGATCTCCCCTCCTCACGTGTCCGAGAAGTCGCCGCGGTCAACACGGCCTTCGCGGCGATGAGCGACGCCTTGCGTACCGCCTTGCAGCAGCAGGCGACGATGGAACAGGAGCGACGGCTCTTCATCGGGGCGATCGTCCACGACTTGCGCACGCCGCTCTTCTCGCTCCGCGGCTACTTGGAGGGATTCGCGAAAGGGCTGGCCAACACCCCCGAGAAGCAGGAGCGCTACGTCGCCGTCGCCCAGGACAAGACCGCGGCACTGGAACGATTGGTCGGCGACCTGTTCGAGTTCACCCGCCTGGAATACCTCGATCAGGCGCCCAACCGGGAGTCGATGGATCTTGCGACCCTGCTCCGGCGCCAGGTCGACGACCTCCGACCGCTGGCCGAAGCCAAACGGGTGAGCTTCGCGCTCGACGTGCCGGCACATCCCTGTCTGGTGGACGGAGATCCCCACCTGCTGACACGAGCGATCGAGAATCTCCTCGACAATGCCGTGCGATACACCCCGATGGACAGCAGCGTCAAAGTGACCTGCGGCGTCGATGCGCACGTGGTCACCTTCTCGATCGCCGACTCCGGCCCGGGTATCCCGCTGGAGGCCCTGCCGCACATCTTCACGCCCCTCTACCGGGGCGAGACGTCACGCAACCGGCGCACGGGCGGAACCGGCTTGGGTCTCACGATCGCCCGGCGCATCCTCCTTGCCCATGACGGCGACCTCGTGGCCCAGAACGGCCCCGGCGGGGGCGCACTCTTCATCGGCACCCTGCCCCACGTCAGCCGCGTGCGCTCCGTCCGTGAAACGGGCACTTTGCCGGCCGATGCAGTCGTGGTCAGCGATGATTCCCCGGCTCGTGTGGTTGGTGTCGGACGGTAGAGGACGCAGCTCGATCGCGGGGTCTAGGCCTCTCCGCCCGCACCGGGGTCGGTCGCTTCCTGGTCCCCCCAGCGCGTCGGGCCGGGCCGGGCCTCACCACTCCGGTGGTCGGAGTGCGGCGGTGCACCGGGGTACGGCGCCTCGCCTTCGCTCGTGAGACGCACCAGCGTCTCGTCGCCCATGACGCCGGTGGCCGGGATCTGCTCCCCCTTCGGGTCCATCAGACCCGCGTCGGTCGGGTGGACGTGGTCGACCGACTCATGCGAGCGAACCGTCGGTTCCTGTCGCTTCACGTTGAGCTCCTTCCGTTCGGGCGATGCCGGTCGACGAACAAAGTGCCGGGGCGGCCAAATGGCCACCCCGGCAGCGTGTACTCGTCGTTCAGGTTGCGATCGCCGGGGTTACCAGTTACCCGTCACCTTCTTGACCGCGTCGTCGACCTTGTCCTTGACGTCGGCCACGCCCTGCTTGACCTTGCCCGACATTTGATCGGCATCGCCTTCGGCGCGCTTCTGATCGTCGTCGGCCAGATCGCCCCAGGCCGATTTACCCCGACCCTTGATCTCGTCGACCGTTCCTTCGATCCGATCGCGCGACTGATCGCTCATGCCTGCCTCCTTTTCCTGCGGTCCGCGGATGCGGACTACGCCTGAGTCCGCTTAAGCAGGACCCGTACCACCGTCGCTCGCATTGGCTCTGCTAGGATGGCGCGCCCGTCGCATCCGTCGTGGTTGCGGTCGACTCCTCGACGCGGACCTCCTCGCGGCGGACGGTGCCGGCCACCCGCTCGGTCCGCTGCACGGCCTCCTTGCCGACCTCGATCTCTTCCGCCACCCGCACCCGCTTCTGGACGTCGACCTCCTCGCCGCGCACCGGGACCTCGATCGTGCC
>JAXDKI010000456.1:0-7493 GCA_034667245.1 Thermomicrobiales bacterium
CGTCAGTCGTCAGTGGTTAGAAGAGGAGGGTGTCTTGAAAGGTGGCGCGAGCAGTTAGCTATCGAGAACTGCTGGTTTGGCAGCGGGCGATGGATCTGCTCGACGCGCTCTACGACGCCTCCGAATCATGGCCAAAGCGAGAGCTGTTCGGCATGACGGACCAACTTCGCAGGGCGGCGCTCTCGGTGCCGGCCAACATCGCAGAGGGGCAGGGACGAGGTGGTCCGAAGGAGTTTCTGCACCACGTCTCGATTGCCAATGGCTCGCTCTGCGAGGTCGAAACCTGCGTGATCGCGGCGCATCGCCGCGGATACATCGATGATTCCGACCTCGCACTGTTGCTGGTCCGTAGCGAGGAAGTCGGCCGGATGATGCAGGCCATGATGAACGGCTTAGAGGCACGTATCCAGCAAGCCCGCTAGTCTGTGACGACTGACGACTGACGACTGACGACTCTCGAAAGGACAGACCCGTGGTGGCAGCCGCCGTCGACGCAGAACGAAAACGGACACTCGCGCAGTTCCGACTGCAGATCAACGGTTCGGCGGCTCCCCGTGAGCTCCAGCAGGCGGTCGTCCAGGTCATGGTCGACGAACGGTTGGACGTGCCGACCATGTTCGAGCTCCAACTCCAGATCGATCCCAGCCGACCGAAGTGGATCGACGACCCGGCGATCGGCGAAGGCAAGGAGGTGGAGATCTTCGTCGGTTATGCCAATGAGGAGAAGTCGCTCTGCCTCGGCAAAGTGACCTCCCTCGACGTCGATCTCGACGAGCAGATGCCGACCCTGGTCGTGCGCGGTTACGACCTCTCCTTTGCCCTTCACCGCGATGTCAAGAGCCGCTCCTTCGTCAAGCAGACCGACGGCGACATCGCGCGCAAGATCGCCTCCGAGGCCGGGGGGCTCACTTCCAAGATCGATGCGACGAGCGAGGTTCACGACTACGTCCTCCAGCACGCCCAGACCAATTACGACTTCCTTAGCGAGCGGGCGCGACGCATCGGCTACGAGTTGCGCGTCGTCGGCAAGGAGCTCCACTTCCGCAAGCCGGCACCGGAAGGGTCGCCGGTCGAGCTCAAGTGGGGCGTCACGCTGAAGGCGTTCCGCCCCCGCCTCTCCGTTGCCGAGCAAGTCGATGGGGTCGAGGTACGCAGCTGGGACGTGGAGAACAAAAAGACGCTCGTCGGCAGCGCCACGAATGGGAAGAGTGCGCCCAAGGTCGGCGAGACGAGAGCCGCGGGTTCCGTCGCGAACGGCGTCTGGGGCTCCGCCAAACACCTCGTCGCCGACGCCCCCACGGCCACGCTCGACGAGGCGACGGCGATGGCCCAAGCCATGCTCGACGATTTCACCTCGACCTTCATCCAGGCCACGGGTGAATGTACCGGCGATCCGCGTCTGCGCGTCGGTGCTTCAATCGACGTCACGGGTGTCGGCAAGCGCTTCGGCGGCACCTACTATCTGACGGCCGTCCGCCACACCATCTCGAAGCAGGGCGGCCACCAGGTCACCTTCACGGCCGGGACCCAACGTCCCGAGACCGTCTCCTCGCTGCTGATGCCGCGAGAGCGGGAATCGCTCGCACCGCACGTCGCCGTCGGGATCGTCACGAATAACCTCGACGAGAAGAAACTTGCCCGTGTCAAGGTCAAGTTTCCCACGCTCTTCGAGGACGACGAGAGTTTCTGGGCGCGCCTGGCGGTACCCATGGCCGGCAAGGAACGCGGCTACCTGACGATGCCGGAGGTCAACGACGAGGTCCTGGTCGCCTTCGAGCACGGCGATCCGAATCGCCCGTTCGTCCTCGGCGCCCTCTGGAACGGTCAGGACCTCCCGCCCAAAGGGACCGCCGATCTGGTCGACGGCAGCGGCGTCGTCAACCAGCGCATCTGGCGCTCGCGGACCGGTCACCTCTTCCTCTTCGACGACACCGACGGCAAGGAAGCGATCCGGATCATCGACAAAACCGGCAAGAATCACATCACCATCACCTCGAGCGACAACAAATTGGAAGTCCACCTGGAAGGTGACATCGACATCACGTCGCAAACCGGTAAGATCAACGTCACGGCCGAGAAAGACATCAGCCTCGAATCCAAATCGGGCAAGATCAGTCTCAAAGCCGTCAACGCCGAAGTCGAGGCGCAGCAGTCGGCGAAGATGAAGTCCGGCACCTCCTTCGACGTCCAGGCCGGCACCTCGTTCAACGCCAAAGCGTCGACGTCGGCCGAAATCAGCGGCAGCGTCAGCGCCAAACTCGAGGGCGGTATCGCCAACGTCCAGGGCCAGTCCGCAACCAACATCAAGGGAGGCGTGGTCAAAATCAATTAGGCGGACAGGCGGACAGGCGGACAGGAAATTGCTCGACGCTTGGTGATTGGCGGGTACGACCGGCTACTGGCTTGGAGGAACTATGGGACAACCAGCCGCCACGATGGGCGACAAGATTGTCGCCGTCGACGTTCACATCATCTTGATTCCGTCGCCGGTGGGAGCGCCGGTCCCGACGCCGCTCCCGCATCCGTTCAACGGGATCATCGACAGCGGCTGCGCCATGAATGTCTTGATCGGCGGCAAACCGGCCGCGACCGTCGGCAGTGGCGCGATGAACACGCCGCCGCATATCCCGCAGGGCGGTCCCTTCTCGGTCCCGCCGACCAACCGCGGCACGATCATGACTGGCAGCATGACCGTGATGATCGGTGGCAAACCGGCCGCCCGGATGGGCGACACCGCCATCACCTGCGATGATGTCGCTCCGACCGCACCGAAGGGCCAGGTTGTGGGCACCGGCATGACCGTCCTGATCGGATAAGATCTCCCCTCCACCGACGTCGGGGGAAGGGAGCCAGGGATGAGGGGTTCTTATGGACGGACGCGATGGTTTGCTCCGCGACGACCGGCTCGACTTTGTCGGTCGCGGCTGGGTATTCCCGATCGGACTCGACATTCGCGGTCGTATCGCCCTGACGACCGGCTTCGAGTCGATCGAGCGCTCGATCCGCCTCATCCTGCAAACCGCCCGCGGTGAACGGGTCATGCGTCCTCAGTTCGGCAGCGACCTCCACCGCCTTGTCTTCGCCGAGAACAACGCCACCACGGCTGGTCTCGGCGACTTCTACGTCCGTCAAGCCCTCGCACGCTGGGAGCCGCGGATCGAGGTCGAAAACGTCGGCGTTTCCTGGTCCGAAGCCGACCGCGGCGCGATGGTCCTCAACATCACCTACCGCATCAAAGCGACCAACGACCGCCGCAACCTCGTCTTCCCGTTCTACGCCATCCCGGAAGAGGAGGAGTAACGAGCTTCGAGCTCTGAGCTTCGGGCTTCGGGCTTGACGTTCGCGGCCGTAAGCTCGAAGCTGGAAGCTCGAAGCCCGAAGCTATCAGGAGTCATCGATGGCGCTACTCTCCCTCGCCCCCAATCTCGACGATCGGACCTTCCAAGACATCGTGGACGAGGCGAAGCGCCTCATCCCGCGATACTGTCCCGAGTGGACCGATCACAACGTCAGCGACCCCGGCGTCGCCATGATCGAGCTCTTCGCCTGGATCGCCGAGTCGATGATCTACCGGCTCAATCAAGTGCCGGAGAAGACGCACATCACCTTCCTCGACATGGTCGGTGTCCGCCTGCTCCCGGCCCAGGCTGCCGTCGCCGACCTCACCTTCCGCCTATCCGCGCCACAGCCGACGCCGATCCGTATCCCGCGCGGCACCGAGGTTGCCACGGTCCGCACTCCGGATTGGGAGGCCGTTACCTTTTCGACCACGGAGACGCTGGAGCTGGAGCCGCCCAATCTGCTCTCGCTTTTGACCTCCCCCGACGGTCAGCGCTACACCGAGCGCCGCGACCGGCTGATCGGCGAGGGGCTCGCCTTCGAGGCGTTCGAGCACGAGCCGAAACCGGGCAACGCCTGGTACCTCGGTTTCGCCGGCAACCTCAGCCGTCACCTGGTGCGTCTCCGCCTCCAGGCCGACCAGGGGACCGGTCCGAACCCTGAGGACACACCGCTGACCTGGGAAGCCTGGCTCGGGGAAGACGCCGGTTGGCAGGCGGTCGATGTCGAGGCCGACACGACCAAGGGACTGCTCCGCGGTGGTCTGGTCGAAGTCCATCTGCCACCCGGATTGGCCGGCGCTACCCTCGGCGACCGCCGGGCGCGCTCCTGGCTCCGTGCCCGCATCATCCCGACCCGAACCGGCCAATATCCTTACGACCTCAGCCCTCGCATCCTCGCCGTCTCCGCCGAGACCATCGGCGGTACCGCTGCTGCCCGTCACGCCGAACGCATCCGCGGCGAAGCGATCGGTTTCAGCGATGGCAAACCGAACCAGAGTTTTTCCCTCAACCGTGCGCCGATCCTTCCTCGCCGCGAGGGCGAGTACCTCGAAGTGGCCGACGCCAACGGGGTGTGGTCCCCGTGGGAAGAGCGCCCCAACTTCGCGGAGTCCGGTCCCGACGACCGCCACTACGCCCTCGACGACGCCACCGGCACGATTACCCTCGGTCCCGAGGTGCGCGCTCCGGATGGCACGCTCCGCCGGCACGGTGCGATCCCACCGGAGGGTACCCCCCTCCGCTTCAGCAGTTACCACACGGGCGGCGGCACGTCCGGCAATTTAGGCGCCCAGCGACTCGTCGTCCTGAAGTCGTCGCTCTCCTACGTTGCCTCCGTAACGAACCTCCTGCCCGCGACCGGCGGCGCCGACGTCGAGTCGCTCGAGCATGCCAAGATGCGAGCGGGGGCATTCCTACGAACGCGCGATCGCGCCGTGACGGCGGAGGACTTCGAGTCTCTGGCGCAGCAAGCCTCGACCGCGGTTGCCCGTGCCCGCTGCCTCGACCCGTCCGACTTCCCGGCCGGCTCCGGTCGCAATGCCCCCAAACCAGGTACGGTCGTCGTCGCCATCCTGCCGAGTGTCGCCAATCCCGAGCGGGCGCTTGAACCGGACGAGCTGAAGCCGCCGGCCGAGTTGATCGAGACCGTCCGCGCCTTCCTCGACGAGCGCCGCCTGATCACCACGGTCGTCGATGTCCGCCCTGCCCGCTGCTTACGGGTGGCCGTCCGCGCGAGCGTCGATTCTCTGATCCCCGGCCAGACCGAGCATGTCCGATTCCTCGTCGAGCAGGCCCTCTACCGTCTGCTCAACCCCGTCGTCGGTGGTCCCGAAGGCCGGGGCGGCTGGCCGTTCGGTCGCGACCTCTCGATCTACGACGTCCACGCCGCGATCCAGCGCGTCCCCGGTATCGAGCTCGTCGCCGACGTTCGCCTTAGTCTCGTCGACGACCGCGACCGTGCCCGGGACGCCGGTAGCCGCATCACCGTTCCGGCCGACACCCTGATCGCCTCCGCCGGTCACACGGTGACGGTGGGAGGGAGACGGCGATGACCGACGCTACCCAGACCTACCATGATGCCTGCACCATCTCGGTAGGGGAGGGGTGCCCTCTGGGCCTCCCTCCCCTACGACGCGGGATCGGCAGCGCGCGATGCCAGAAGTGGAGGCCGGTAGGGTGGATCAGATGACCGCTACCCTCGTTCCCGCCACCAACGGCCGCGCTCCCTCAGCGGACGGCTACGTCCCCCTCTGGATGGAGGAGCGCAGCCGCCTCCTGAGCTATCTCCCTGGCATCTTCGCCGACGGCGAGGAGGCGTCGTTCCTGGGCCGGTATCTCCTCATCTTCGAGACGATCCTTGACTCGATCGACTGGACCGTCGGCCAGCTTCCTGCCTACTTCGCGGCCGATGCGGCGCCGGAGGAATTCCTGCCCTGGCTCGCCTCGTGGGTCGGGTTGGTGCTCGACGAAGGGTGGCCGGTCGAGCGGCGGCGGGCCGTCCTCGCCAACGCGATGGAGTTGCACCGCTGGCGCGGGACGGTGCGCGGTTTGAGCGAGCACCTGCTCCTCTATACTGGTGTCAAACCGGAGATCGTTGAACGGGGTTCGGGGCTCAAGCTCGGCCGGGACAGCCGGTTGGGGCACCAGACGGTCCTCGGGCGCGGCGACCGCTCGAACCATTTCTCGGTGATCTTGCGCGTGCCCGACCCAGCCGTGTTCGATCGGAACCGCCTCCGGACCGTCATCGAGGCGCAACGCCCCGCCCACACGACCTACGCGCTCTTCGTCCTGCCGTTGGAAGACGGACCCACCGGCACCGAGGGCGGAGAGCAGTCGCAGACGAGAGAGGCAAACGCGTGAGCAGCAGGAGCCCAAGCAGATCCGCGACGCCGGCACCGGCCGAAGAGTCGCCGCTGGCGCGCAGTCTCACCCGTTTCGAACCGCGCGACGGTCTGGTCATCGACGCCGAGACCTGGCAAGTCGCCCATACCTACCACGTCGAGAGCGGCCGCGGTCACAATCTCGCCGCGCACGGCGCCGGGATCCTTGTCGGTCTCGAGGTCATCCCGGTCGGCGGGACGAGCCTCGGCGTCCTTCCCGGCGTCGGGATCGATCCGCTCGGCCGCTTCCTCGTGGTTCCCTCGCCGACCCGCGTCACGGTCGAGGAGAGCGGCTCCCTCACCGGTATCGCCTACGTCGTCCTCCAGCAACCCCAGGGGAGCGCCGACGCCGACGGCCGCGTCAAGGATGAGTCCGTTGTCCAGGTTGTTGGGACGCCGCCCGAGGAACCTTACCTGGAGCTGGCCCGCGTCAAGCTGACCGGCAAGTCGTCCATCGGCTATGCGGAAGACCCACTCGACCCGCGCCCCGGAGAGGTCGATGTCCGCTACCGCCTCTCCGCCGGCGGTCACGCCCGTGGGGATGTCGCGGTCGCCGAAGTCATGCTTCCCGACGCTGGCGACGCCCACGTCGGCGTGGCGGCACTCCTGGCGCGGGCGATCGGACTCGACGGTGCCTACCGCGCCCGCTATCTCGGACCCGTCCAGGTCGGCGACCACCTCCCCGACGCGACGATCCTCTACGCCTCCGGCAACCGCGAGTTCGCCGCGACCGACGGGGTCGTCAACTGGCTCAAATCGTTCCTCGACGGCGGCGGTACGCTCGTCGGCGACGGTTGCCACGCCACCCCCGCCGATCCCTTCGGCGGTGCCTTCGACAAACTCTCGCGCTCGGTCAACCGGCAGATGAAACGGATCGTCGGCGGCGACCGCCTGCTCTGGGCGCACCACCTCTTCGGCGCCCCGCCGCCCGGTCTCACGAAGACCGACGCCGGGATGATCCTCGCTGGTGGGGGCGTCGTCTACTGCGCCAGCGACTACGGCTGCGTCCTGAGTGGGGTGGGCGAACCTCCACCATCCCGTCCCGCCATTCGCGCCGTTGAGGAATTCGCGACCAATCTTGCCGCCACCGCCCGCGAGCGGGCCTTTGCGAGGACGTTTTTGGAGTAGATACCTTGGAGACGGGCCAAGGGCGCCCGTTGCAGCTATGCTGTATGGCGCTCATGTCGCGCGGGGCTGAAGTCCCCGCGCTGAATTCCATAAGCCTCCTGAAGGAGGCGACGGAGTGCCGTCCCGTTCAGCCTGCTTGAGCAGG
>JAXDKI010000457.1:0-6949 GCA_034667245.1 Thermomicrobiales bacterium
AGCAACGCCGCCATTTTGGTCCATCCGGTACGTCGTCTCATCGTTCCTCCTCCATGCCACCAAAGCACCACGCCCCCGTTGGCGTGCGGGAGGATATGCAATATGCCGGCCCATATGTCAAGTAGGCGACATTCAAACCGGACAGGGTGGCGATGGCATGCCACTCCCAACTCCTGTGGAGCCACCTCGTTCTCTTACCCGCCCAACTGAGGAATTGGCGAGTCTGGCGCCTCTAGATCAGTCGGCGTCAATACATGTTTTCTCGTGCCAACAAACCGCAAAAGGGAGCGTACGGATGGGCAAGAGGCGTTATTGCCCCAGCATGAGGAGACAATCGTGTGCCACCGGTCGCGATGGAAACCAGATCAGGAGCACCTCTCACCGGGGACTGCGATGCTCGGCCTCAGTGGGATCGCAGGGGAACAGCATGCCGTGCCCACCCCGGAAGCGGGCGATGACATTGCGGGCAGGCTGTACCGTGCTGCTTCGAAGGACCGCCGCCACGCAACCAAACCACAAATCTGATTGCCCGGATCATTCACCTGCGCCGATCCACCCTCTACAATTGCCACATCAGGCGCCGGGCCAACAGAGACACACTGACGACCAACGGGCCATTCTCGGCAACTATCAAGGGCAAGTTGACGCACTGCTGGACGAGGTCGCGGAAGCATACGAAAGGGACCGGGGACAAGGAATGACGAAGGCAACGTTCGGAAAGGAATGAGAGCTGGCGGTTGTTGCTGAGACGAGGAAACGACAATGCCGGACACGTTCGAAGCCCTGCTGATCGTCATCCTCTTCATTGTGCCGGGTTTCATCAGCCAGAGCATCTTCGGCGCGCTCGTGACGCGGCGGGAAGCGGCGGAACAGAGCGCACTCCTGGAGGCGATCGCCTTCAGTTGCCTCAACTTCGCGCTTTGGGGTTGGCTCCTCCTCGTCGTCCCCGACCTCGACGACTGGAAAGGCTACGTAGAGGAGCACCGCGGACTCGTCATCGCCGCCTGGATCGGCTTCCTCCTCGTGGCCCCAGTCCTTTGGGGCATCGTCGCCGCGTTCCTCGTCAAGAAGGGCGGGCTGAAATGGCTCTTCAAACGCTTCGCCCTCGATTACCGCGACCCGACACCTCGCGCCTGGGACTACTACTTCGGCCGCCAGCAACCGGCCTGGGTCCGCGTTACCCTGACCAATGGCACCATGCTCGGCGGCCTCCTCGGCCCCCACTCCTATGCCTCATCCTTCCCCTCGCCGGAGGACCTCTACCTGGAGGTCGTCTATCCTATCGATCAGCATGGAGTCTTCGCCCCGAACTCCACCCCGAAGTCGGACGGCGTCTGGATCCAGGGCAGCCAGATCAGCTATCTCGAATTCATCAAACCCTTATGAGCGCATCCACACCCGGAGGTACACCATGTCCGACTCGCTGAAGGACCTCGCCCGCGCCATCACCCTCCCCGGCACGATCAAGAAAGGCTACCAACCCGACGCCAAGGACTTCGACATCTCAAAAATCAGCCCACCCGAAGCCCCAACCGCCGCCTTCAAACCCGAACCCGCCGACAAGAGCCACCCCAACGGAACCGACGAAACCGGCAACGTCGTCGATCAGTAGCACTCAATCGTCCGGAAGTTCCAGCGCGAAGCACCCCGCCTACCGCCTCACGCCGTCCGCCCATACGTATCGCTCCACCGCAACAACCGCCGCTCCAACACCTGCAAGACCCAGTCCGATGCCTTCCCGAGCACCGCGAGGAAGAGGATGCTCATCACGATGATGTCCGACCGCCCGGTGTTTTGAGAGTCGATCAGGAGGAATCCGAGCCCGCGCGAGGCGGCGATCAACTCGGCGGCGACCAGGAAGAGCCAGCCCTGCGCCAGGCCCAGTCGCAGTCCCGTGAAGAGCGACGGCAGCGCCGCGGGCAGCATCACTTCCCAGGCCAAGGAGAGACGACGATAGCCGTAGGCCGAGGCCGCCTCGATCAGCTTGCGATCGATCTGCCGGATCCCCGAGACGAGATTCGTGTAGACCGGGAAGAAGACCCCAATCGCCACGAGCGTGATCTTCGGCCGCTCGTCGATCCCCATCCAGAGAATCAGCAGCGGCACCCAAGCCAGCGACGGGATCGCCCGGACCGCCTGGATCGTCGGCGAGAGCAGCTCGTCCACCCACCGGAACAGCCCGACGGCCAACCCGATCCCGACCGCGATCAGGCTGCCGAGGACGAAGCCCTGACCGACGCGGGTCAGACTCGCCTGGAAATGGATCGTCAGCTCGTCCGCCTGCCAGAGCTGCTGGGCTGCCTTGAGCACGCTGACCGGTGGCGGCAGCTGACTCTTGCTGTAGACCCCCTGCCAGGCCAGCACCTGCCAGAGCAACAGCAAGGCCGCCGGCACGATCAACTTCCGCAGCGACCGCAGCGACGGCACCGACAGACGCACCGAGACCGGCGACGCCAAACGCCCCACCGGCCGGATCACAAGTTTCTGGTTCATCTCACGCCTCTCATCGGCCCCGCCCTCTACCCCTCCCCCGAGTCCGGGGGAGGTTTTATGTGCGCGCTCCCTGTTGCCGCCTATCAGGCGAGGAGATCAGGCGGCCGGGGTCGCCGCCGATTCCGTCGCCACGATCTCCTGGATGAACTGCGGCGCGAAGAGCTCGGCGAGCGCCTTTTCCGGATCGGCGTCCGGCGTCAGCTGATTCTCCGCCTGGAAGATCGGGATGATCTCGCGCAGCACTTTCGCCTGGTTCTCGCCGGGGACCGGGTCGATGTCGAGCACCGTCCGCTCCACCAGCTCCTTCTTCGCCACATCGAGCGAGAGCTTGGCGTCGTCAGCCAGGATCTGCGCCGCCTCGTCCGGGTTCTCCAGGATCCACTTCCGGGCGCGCTCGTACTGCGCCAGCACCCGCGTCACGTACGCGGGGTACTCCTCGATGAACTTCGTCCGGGCGTTGAGCGTTCCCCAGCTGTTGAACTCGATGTTGCGGAAGAGCAGCGTCGAGCCGGCCTCCAACTCGGTCTGGGCCATGAACGGATCGAGTCCGGCCCAGGCATCGACGTCGCCGCGCTCGAGGGCGGCCTTCCCGTCGGCGTGCTGCAGGTTGATGATCTCGACATCCTTCTGGGACAACCCGGCCGTGCCGAGCGAGCGGAGGAGGAAGAAGTAGGGATCGGTCCCCTTCGTCGCCGCGATCTTCTTGCCCTTGAGCTGGTCGAGCGACGTGATCTCCGAGTCCTTGGGCACGACGATCGCGGTCCACTCCGGCTTCGAGTAGATATACACCGTCTGGATCGCCGAGCCGTTCGTCTTCGCCAGCAGCGCCGCGGCACCGGCCGTCGACCCGAAGTCGATCGCGTCGGAGCGGAGGTACTCGTTCGCCTTATTGCTGCCGGCGCTCAGAGTCCACTCAATCTTGACCCCGTCCGCCGCCAGATCCTCCTCCAACCAACCGAACTTCCGGAGAACCAGACTGCTCGGGTTGTAGTACGCGTAGTCGAGCTTGATCGTGCCCGGTTTCGCATCCTGCGCAACAGCCGAACGCGACCCGGCCGTCAAAGCCGGAATCAGCAGCAACCCAAGTGCGACCAACGAAAGCCAACGTTTCTTCACGACCTTCCCTTCCTTCTGAGAGCCCCTAGCCGCTAGCCCCTAGCCGCTAGCCACCATGACTAATCTCCGTCTTTCCGTCTTCCCGTCTCCCCGTCTCCCCGTCTCTCCGTCTCGCTAGCGGCTAGCGGCTAGCGGCTGGTTCAGCCCCGCCTGCGCGCCAGCGTGCGTCGGCACGTGCGGAGTACCAAAGCCGAAGTGAGTCAGAATCTGCGCCCGCAACGGCGCCAGGGACGCGTCGCCCCGCTGCCGCGGTCGCGGTTGGTCGAGCGTGATCGTCGAGACGATCGTCGAGGGACGGTGGCTCATCAGGACGATCCGATCGGCGAGGTGCAGCGCCTCGTCCACGTCGTGCGTCACCATGACGACGGTCGGGCGAACGTGTGCGCAAACGTCGGCCAGCAAGTCTTGCATCTGCATCCGGGTCAGCGCGTCGAGCGAGGCGAATGGCTCGTCGAGGAGCAGCACACCGGGATGCCCGATCAGCGCCCGCGCCAGCGCCGCCCGTTGCGCCATCCCGCCGGAGAGCTGGTGCGGGAAGCTGCCGCCAAACCCGCTCAGCCCCACGCGCCCTAACCACGTCTCGGTCGAAGGCTTCTCTTTGACCCGGCGGGCACCGACGGCGACATTCGCGGCAATCGTCTTCCAGGGGAAGAGGCGCGGTTCCTGGAAGACGACCGCGCACCGCGGGTCTGCCTCCGTCACCACCCGGTCGGCAAGCGTGACCGCACCGGACGTGGGTCGGTCGAGCCCCGCGATCAAGCGGAGGAGCGTCGATTTTCCGCAGCCGCTCGGACCGAGCACGGCGACGAACTCGCCGGCCCTGACCTGGAGATCGACGTGGTTGAGGACGGGGAGCGATTCCTGCCCCCGCCGGAACTGCTTGCCGACCCGCGCCAGCGCCACCGGCTCCGCCATCGCTGTGACTACCCTTCCGCGCCGCTTCGAACCAACAAAATCACCCCCGTCCGGAGCGGACGAGGGCGACAGGCGACGCCGGCTGATCGGAGACCGGCGACACTCGCGACCCTCATCTTCCAGATCGATCTGTCGGAGTTAGCACCTTCCCGACGGCTGAGTCGTCGGGGGGTTGCTGGGGCTTCATCGGGCCGTTCCCTCTGCCCCTCTGGATGAGAGTGGTGCTCTTCGATTGTCGCCGCAATCTACAGTAGTAGATCAACAATGTCAATACTATCGGGCGGAGACCGATTGGTTTCCGTCGCCCGTAATACCTGCTCAGTTCCGGTGACCTGTGTCGCAGCACACAACTCCACCGTGTCGCTCGCGGCTGCCCTCGTGGGTCGTCAGCGCCAAGATGGCACCGTCCTCAAAAACGACGAACGCTCCGGTCGACCGGGGCACCCGAAGGAGCGACGCATGTTGGCGCAATCGACCCCTACCGCGACGCGGTCCAATCCTTTTCCCCGACCGGCGCAACCGGTCCCATCGCCGGTCCTGCCACCCAAGCGCGGCCGTCACCTCGGCCCCTCGCTCAGCCCCCGCGAGAACGAGATCCTGCTGCTGCTGATCGAAGGGTCGACCGACAAGGAGATCGGCGCCGCGCTCGGCATCTCGCCAAGAACCGTGACAACCCACGTAATGAGTATCTACAACAAGCTCGGCGTCTTCTCCCGGGTCGCCGCGACCACCTACGCCTTCCGTCACGGACTCGTCTGAACCAAGGGGCGTCGATCAGTCGTGCTGGCCTGCCGGCGGCGCGAAGGCGAAATCGATCGCCTCCTTCGGCGTCATCGCCTGCCCCCTCGCCCACGCCCGCGCAAAGTCCTCCTCGCCCAGGTTCTCCCGCGCTCTCGCCTTGTTCGCCTCGAAGAGCTGCCGGAACGGAACGCGTATCGGCGCGCCGATCGCGTCGCTGAACGCGACCGCCGCCCCCATCAGCGTCGCCGCCAGCTCCCATTGTCCCTGGTCGGAGGCGCCGCGGACCGGTGCCAGCATGAATGTCGCCAGCCCCCATCCGTCGTTCATCTGCAGAAAGAGATTCAGACTCTCTTTGAGCCGAGCCATTCCGATCGCATATTCGCTCTTCCCCAGAGCGGCATCGCCAAGGGCGTCGTGGACAACCGCCTTCCCGAAGGCCACGTTGCCGAGGGTTCCTCGGGCAACCGCGACACCCCACCGGTCGGGAATCTTGCCGAATCGCGCCATGCTATCCGAGAGGAGCGCCTCGGCGTCGTCCAACGCGCCTTTCCGCATCGCCCCGATCGCTCCGGTTCCTCCCGCACCCCGAGCGCACGTGCGATCGCCGACGGGACAAGCGGGGGATCCTGGAGCGCTGCGAGATCGACGAGGAAAACGCCATCGTCGAAGACCTCCAGCAGCCCCGCCGCGGCATGGATCGCCAGTCGCGTCTTCCCCGTGCCGCCCGGACCGGTCAGCGTCACCAGGCGAGCACCCTCCTCACGCAGCAACGCGCGCACCTCAGCCGTCTCGTAGCGGCAGAAACGTGTCCGGCAGTTCGGGATGGACGACCTGATAGATGCGTTCCGGTTGGAGATCCTTCAACCGGTGCTCGCCGAGGTTTCGTATCGTCAGCCGTCGCGGCAGTGCCTGCCGGACGAGCTCGACGACGACCGGCGTGAGAAGGATCTGACCACCATGCCCGGCGGCAAGGAGACGCCCCAGACGATTCAGTCCGCTGTCGCGATAGTCGCCGTCCGGCTGCGGTTGGACGTCGCAGGTGTGGAGCGCCATCCGGACGAGAATCGACTCGGCCACCGGCCACGGCTCCACCCTGAGCGCAATCTGGGCCGAGACGGCGGCGGCGAGCGCGTCGGCAGCCGTCTCGAACGCTGCCGGGAAGGCGTCGCCGACGACCTTGTAGACGATCCCACCTTGTGCCGTGATCGCAGCTCAACGGGAAACGCCGAACTCCCCACAACCCACTTGCGCGAGCCACAAGGCGCTCCACCCGACCACCATCGGCTATCGGCTATCCGCTCCGCAGTCCTCGTATCGTCAGGTCGGACGCCATGCAGCCGACACAAAGCGGTTCACAGAAAACTTTCAGGAACCGTCAAGCAATCCTGGAGAACGCTCTCGTACCGTACTCATGGCTGGAGCGAGCCCACGGAGGGCGCAACTGTTGAGAAGTCCGGCCGCACACCCTCAGCCGGGCGTCGCGTGGCTCAGGGAAGGCACGAGGGAGGTTTCCGTTGACCTATCGAATCCTACGACCCCGGAACTGGGACGTCCGGACCCTGGCGATGATCGTGCCACTTGTGGCCGTCGCGCTCAGCGGTTCGCCCTGGAACGCGGCGGCGGCCCAAGACGAGGCGACGCCAACGGCGACACCGGGCGTGCTGACCACTCCGACCGCAAATCT
>JAXDKI010000458.1:0-4052 GCA_034667245.1 Thermomicrobiales bacterium
TGGGGATGCGGTCGAGGGGAGGCGTCGAGAGCTGATTGAGTTCATTCAGGAGTTGGTTCGGGTTCCGAGTCTGACGGGTGATGAGGGTGCGGTTCAGGTCGTTGTTGCGGAGCGGATGCGGGCGCTCGGGTTGGAGACGGATGTTTGGGAGCCGGATGCGGCGGAGTTGGCGCCGTATGCCGAGCATGTGGGGGAGTTCGAGTCGCTGGAGGGGCGACCGAATGTCGTCGGCGCGCTCCGGGGGAGCGGCGGCGGGAAGTCGCTGATCCTGAACGCGCACATCGACACGGTCGAGACCGGGGAACCGGGGCGCTGGACGCACCCGCCATTTGCGGGGGAGATCGTGAACGGGCGGCTCTTCGGGCGAGGTGCCTGCGACATGAAGGCGGGTCTGGCGACGCACCTGATCGCGCTCGCCGCGCTGGCGGACGCGGGGCTGCGACCGCGGGGCGACGTGATCGTGCAAAGCGTGATCTCTGAGGAGGACGGGGGCGCAGGGACGCTCGCGACGATCCTCCGCGGCTACCGGGCCGACGGCGCCATTATCACGGAGCCGACGAACCTGGCGGTGATCCCGGCGCAAGGCGGGTCGTTGGTCTTCCGGCTCCACGTGCCGGGCCGGTCGGCCCATGCCTGCGTGCGGGACGAAGGGGTCAGCGCGATCGAGAAGTTCGCTGTGCTGCACCGGGCGCTGATTACCTTCGAGGCGGAGCGAAACGCGGCGATCGATCATCCGCTCTACGCGCACATTGCGAACAAGATCCCGATCAACATCGGTGTCGTCCGGGCTGGCGCCTGGCCATCGTCCGTGCCGGAGTGGCTGATCGCCGAGGGTAGGGCGGGGTTGGTTCCGGGCGAGGACCTGGACGTCTTCCGGCGGGAGTTCGTTGGGGTCATCGATCGGGCGGCGGACGCGGACGAGTGGCTGCGGACCGAGCGGCCGCGGGTGGAGTGGTTCAGCGGACAGTTCGCGCCGGCGGAGGTGCCGATCGATTCGCCGCTTGTGAGGGCGGTCGCCGAGGCGCATCGGGAGGTGACCGGGGACGAGGCAAAACTCGACGCCGCCACCTATGGGGCCGACATGCGGCACTTCTTGCTCTTCGGGGAGACGCCGTGCGTCATGTATGGAGCTGGTGACGTGCGGCTCGCCCACTTCACCGACGAGTCGGTGCCGATCGAGGACGTTGTGACGGCGACCAAGACGATCGCGCTGACAATCGCGAGGTGGTGCGGCGTCGACAGTAGCCGTCCGACGAACTGATCGACCAGCGCGCACTATGGGGCGGCGCGCTGGCCGAGGTAGGCCTCCTGGATGGCGGGATCGGCGAGGAGGTCGGCGGCGCGGCCGCTGAGGACGATGGAGCCGTTCTGGAGGACGTAGCCGCGGTGGGCGATCGAGAGGGCGAGCGTGGCATTCTGCTCGACCATGAAGACGCTGACGCCCTCGCGGTTGATGGCGGAGATCGTCTCCAGCACTTGCTCCACGAGGATCGGCGCGAGGCCCATCGTCGGTTCGTCCATGCAGATAACCTGGGGTCGACTCATCAGCGCTCTTGCCATCGCCAGCATCTGTTGCTCGCCGCCGCTCATCGTGCCGCCGTGCTGCCGCCGGCGCTCGCCGAGGCGGGGGAAGAGGGTGTACATGCGGTCGAGGTCTTCGCGGGCTGCCGCGCGGTCGCCGCGGAGGAAGGCGCCCATGAGGAGGTTCTCCTCAACCGTCATCTCGGGGAAGATGCGGCGGGCCTCTGGGACCGAGGCCAGACCCCGGCGGACGCGCTCGGCGGTGGGACGGCCGGTAACGTCCTCGACACCCATGAAGACGCGGCCGGAGCGGGGCGTGATGAGACCGAGGATCACCTTCATCGTCGTCGACTTGCCGGAGGCGTTGCCGCCGAGCAGGCTGACGATCTCGCCTTTGCCGACCTGGAGCGAGATCCCCGAGAGAGCCTGTACCGGGCCATAGAAGGCGTTGACGTCCTCCAGGCGGAGCATCGATGTTGAGGAGGGCGACGCCGTCTCCGATCGTTCGTCCGTGCCGTTGGGCCTGATTCGGGGCGTCGGAGCGGCCGGGGTGGCTGGCAGTGTCTCCCGAGAGCGCCCGAGGTAGGCTTCGATCACCCGCTCGTCGGTGCGAACTTGGGCCGGCGGTCCCTCGGCGATGACCTTGCCTTGGTCGAGGACGACGACGTGATCGGAGAGGGCCATCACGAGATCCAACTTGTGCTCGATGAGGAGGATCGAGTAGCCCTCGGCGCGCAGCACGCGGATCTGGTCGAGTACCTCGGCCGTCTCGGTCGGGTTCATGCCGGCGGTCGGCTCGTCGAGCAGGAGCAACCGTGGTTCCATGGCGAGGGCGCGGGCGATCTCGGTTCGACGGCGATTCGCGTAGGAGAGCGAGAACGCAAGGTGTTCCTTGCGTGGCATCAGCCGCTCGCCGAAGCGACCGAGCTGCCGATCGACTTCGGACTCGTGCGCTGCCTCTTCCTGCTGGACGCGCGGTGGCCGGACGAGCGCCAGGATCAACTCGGCGAGGAGCGACAGCCAGCGCAGGATCGGTACGTGTCGCAGGCGGGCGAATGGTCGCGCGGCACGCGATCGGGTGTGGAGTCCGACGAGGACGTTTTCCCGGACCGTCATGTTGCCGAAGACACGGCCGTTCTGGAAGGTGCGCGCGACGCCGAGCTCGGCGATCCGCTCCGCCGGGTGGCCGGTGGTCCTGCGTCCGAGGAGGAAGACCTCGCCGTCGTCGGGTCGGAGGTGGCCGCTGATCAGGTTGAAGAGGGTCGTCTTCCCGGACCCGTTGGGACCGATGATGCTGACCGTCTGCCCCGGCAGCACGCTCAGCGAGACGTCGTCCACCGCCCAGACGCCGCCGAAGCGTTTGGACAGGTTCCGAACTTCGAGCACCGGACCCGTCCCAATAGCCGGCACCCCGGGAGAAGCGACTGCCGAGTAGCCCGAGAGCCCGTTAGGAACGGTCTCACCGACTGTCCGTCCTTCCGTCTCTCCGTCTCTCCGTTTTTCCGACTGCAACGTCGTCATTGGATGCCCAGGAGACCTTGAGGCCGGAACCGAACCAGCACGAGGAGCAGGAGACCGTAGGCGAGGATCCGGTAGTCCTCGAGGGGGCGGAAGAGTTCCGGCGCGCCGACGAGGATCGCCGCACCGAGGATGGTACCAAGGTTGTTCGACATGCCGCCGAGCACGACGATCGTCAACGCGAGGAGCGAGATCTGGAACCCGAAGACCTCGGGGCTAATGAACGAATACTGATGGGCGAGGAGACTCCCGGCGAGCCCGGCGACGAACGCCCCGACGGCAAACGCCAGCGACTTGTAGCCGGCCAGTCCGACGCCCATGCTCCGCGCCGCGACCTCGTCCTCGCGAATGCTGCGCCAAACCCGGCCCAACTGCGAGCGTTGGAGACGCCAATTCAGGACCAGACAGAGGACCAGCACGGCGCCCGCCAGCAGGTAGTAGTCGCGCGCAGAGAAGATGGAGCGTCCGAAGAGTTCCGGGGCCGGGATGCCGAAGACGCCGAGCGGTCCGTGGGTCAGTGATTCCCAGTTTAGGATCACGGCGACGACCATCGCTCCAATGCCGAGGGTGGCGATTGCCACGTAGTGACCGCGGAGACCGAGGGCAGGGGCCACGGCGACACCGCCGAGGACGGCCGCAATCAGACCCGCGACCGGCAGCGCAAGCCAAAACGACCAGCCATGCTCGGTCGTCAGAAGGGCAGAGGCGTAGGCGCCGATGGCGAAGAACCCGGCCTGGCCGAGCGAGACCTGGCCGGCGGTGCCAGAGGGCAGCGTCAGTGAGAGCCCCAGGATCGCGAAGATGACGACGATGCCGGCCGTCTGCAAGTGGTACCCGTTCCCCCAGAGTGGCAGAACGATCGCGGCCAAAACGCCGAGGATGGCGACCTGCCAATGCTGGAGACGCACCGCCGCGCCGCGCCCAAAGAAGGTGCCGGTGAGAGGCTCACGAGGGGCGATCCGTGAAGAGCCGAAGAGGCCGTTGGGTCGCAGCCAAAGGACGCCGACAAGAAC
>JAXDKI010000459.1:0-4353 GCA_034667245.1 Thermomicrobiales bacterium
CATCGGCCTGGAGAACTACCGCTGGCTCTGGGGCGACACGATCTTCCGGCAGGCGGTCACCAACACCTTCATCTACGGCTTCGTCACCGTTCCCTTCAAGCTCCTGCTCGGGCTCGGCCTCGCGCTCTTGCTCAATGAGCACTTCCGCTTCAGCCGATTTGCGCGCGCGGGACTGCTCTTGCCCTGGATCGTCCCGACGGCAATCAGCAGTCTCGCCTGGCTGATGCTCTTCGACGGCGTGCTCAGCCCGATCTCCTGGCAGCTGCGCGATTTAGGACTGATCGACCGCAACCTCAACTTCCTCGGCGACGCCGCGAATGCCCGCGCGTCGCTCTGTCTGGCCAATATCTGGCGGGGCATCCCTTTCTTCGCCGTCTCGATTCTGGCCGGTCTCCAGGCGGTACCAAGCGAACTCCACGAGGCGGCGGCGCTCGACGGCGCCACCGCCTGGCAGCGCTTCTTCTCGGTGACACTGCCGGTGATCCGGAACATCGTCCTGATCTCGACCCTCTTCTCGATCATCTGGACCTTCGCCGACTTCCAGCTCATCTATGTGTTGACCAAGGGCGGACCGGCCAACCTGACCCACGTCTTCGGCACCTATGCCTATCAGAGTATGGGCGTCGGCGACATCGCGCAGGCGGCGGCGATCTCGCTCTACATGTTCCCGCTGCTGGCGATCTTCGCGGTAATCCTGCTCCGCTTCGTGCGGCGGGAAGACTGAGCGGGTTTCGGGGGACGCGAAAATGGCGATGGTGGGGAGCAACTCGCCGGGACAGCGGATCGCGCGGCTCTATGTGCCGTTAGCGCTCTACGGGCTGTTCCTCCTGTTCCCGTTTCTGTGGATGCTGATCGTCTCGCTCAAGCCGGACCAGGACCTCCTCGATACGCGCCTCAACCCCTTCGTACTCACGAGTGTGACCTTCGACCACTACCGCTACCTCTTCGAGGAGACCGAGTTCCTCACCTGGGCGAAGAACACCGCGATCGTGACGTTCGCAGCGACGGCCGTCTCCCTCGCCTGCAGCGTGCTAATCGGCTACGCGCTCGGCCGGCTGCGCTTCCGCGGCGGCAACTTCCTCGGCGTCGGCATTTTCCTCGCCTACCTCGTGCCGCCGACCCTCCTCTTCATTCCCCTCTCGCAGGTGATCGCACGGTTCCATCTCTACAACAAATACTGGGCGCTGATCTTCACGTATCCCACTTTCCTCATCCCCTTCGCAGGCTGGCTGCTGATGGGGTACTTCCGGACGATCTCTCGCGATCTCGAAGACGCGGCATTGGTCGACGGCGCGACGAGGCTGCAGGCGATGTGGCAGATCGTGCTCCCACTCGCCCTCCCCGGCGTCCTCTCCGCCGGTATCTTCTGCTTCACGCTTGGATGGAACGAGTTCCTCTACGCGCTCGTCTTCATGGGCAGCGGCGAGATGAAGACGATCCCGGTGGGAGTCGTCAGCGATCTGATCCGGGCCGACGTCTACTTCTGGGGCTCGCTGATGGCGGCGGGTATCCTCGGCTCGGTCCCGGTCGCCGTCGCCTATTCGTTCTTCGTCGACAACTACGTCGCCGGGCTCACGGCCGGCGCGACGAAGGGCTGAGCGAGCCCGAACGGGTCCGCCCGGGCTCGTCTCCTCAGCCTGAATCCGATGTCCTCTAGATACGCTCGACTTCGACGTCGATGACGTAGACGCGGTTGCGCTCCTCAGAATCGATGGGTACGGGCCGCCGGACGCAGGGGGCGACTGCGGATGCCCCGCGCCTGCAGCGCGAGGATCTTCGTCCCGGGAAAGTAGCGGCCCGACGCGGCATCCTGCTCGACGTCGTCGCGTTCGAGGAGGCTGACCAGCAAGCGGCGTGCCGTGCTGACGGGGAACCCCAATCCATTGGCGACGTCGGTCAGGCGCAATCCGTCCTCGGCAGCAGCCAACAGTTCGAGGACGTCCAGCGCTTTCAGCGTGGAGCTATTGACCCGAGCCACACCTCAACCTGCGCGAACGTTGCGGATTCCGATCCAGACGATAGCCGACGTGGCGGCCGGTAGCAACCCCAGCGGTCACTCGCTCGCCGAAACCGCCCGGTCCATTTCATGTCGTCTGCCGGAGATTCGCGGATGGCATCATCGCCGCCCTAGGAGCAGCGGGAGCGCACGGGGCGCTCCCCTACGGCGACGCTCCGGCTAACGGCAGCAGTGCAAACGTTGCAGTTCCCACTCGCGGAACAGCGTCGCACGACGTGTGGTTGCCCTGCCGGCCAACGTGCAGTGTGGCACGGCACTTGCGCCCTCGTTTTCCCTCTACCACGTCGGCATCATCGCAGCAGCACACGTGTTGCCCATGAAGTCAGGAGGCAGACCCATGAGCGACCGCAAGAATCTGGCCGAAAAGGACCTATCGAATGCCAACCTGTCGGGTGCCAACCTCGCGGGGGCCGACCTGCGCGGCACCAAACTCGCCCGCGCCACCGCGACGGAGGTGGATCTATCCGGGGCGGACCTGTCGGCAGCAGACCTGCGGCAGGCCAACCTGGGACGAGCGCGGCTTCGGGACGCCAAGCTTGCCGACGCCGACCTGAACGGAACGGATCTGCGCCACGCCGACCTAACCGGTGCGGACATCGGGGACCGATCCCGGCTCACATCGGCGAGGGTGGACGGAGCAGCGGGTCTCGACCAAGGCGACGACGGGAACAGACGGGAGTTCGCGCCGGGTCCGATCAGCGACTACCAGCACGACTTTGAAGATGTGGAACCGCACACGGACGCGGCGACCACGTACCACGGATTGGACAGTCCGGCGTAGCAACTTCTCGCGGCTACGGCGTGGGCGGAGCGGAGTGCTACGGTGGATGATCGAAGCCGCCTGCCACTTCCCCGCCGCCAGCGGCCGGCTCCGCTCGCCTGCCTCCGGTGATCCCAGCGCGACGGCGGCGGACAGGTGTCCGTCGCCGTCGCGCTGGCGTGGGGGTTTCCGGTTTCCCGATGATTGCCGACCGTTACCCCCTGGCGATCACTCGATCTCGAAGATCGTCTCGACCTCGATCGGCACGTTGTTGGGGAGCGCCTGCAGGCCGACCGCCGAGCGAGCGTGCTTCCCCTTCTCGCCTAGCACCTCGTAGAGCAGGTCGGAGAAGCCGTGCATGACCTGCGGGGTCTGGCCGAAGCCAGGGGTGCAGTTCACCATCCCGAGCACCTTCACGGCCTGCTTGATTCGGCCCAGGTCGCCGAGCACCGTCTTCGCCGCCGCGAGTTGCGCGACCGCGCAGAGGCGGGCGGCTTGGTAGCCCTGCTCCACGGTGTAGGTATCGCCGACCCGGCCGTTCCACGGGGTACCGTCGACCGGGGGCGGCGTCGAACCGGAGAGGTACAGCAGGTTCCCCACGATCTTGCCGACCGCCATCGCCGGCGCCGACATGTTGCTCGGCGTGAGCGTATAGCCAAGCTCCGCAAGTTTCTCTTCGGGCGTCATCTCTTCCCTTTCTTCCCTGCCCGCGCCACCGCGGGCCGCGCTGTGGCCCCGCACCTCGACGGGCGCCAACTTCCATCATACCCAGGACGGCGCGATCGCACCGGCGGTACGTCGGTGGCTACGTCAAAGTGCGTAGGTCGCCTCCGGCAAAGGACCGAGCGCCGAATACGTCATCCACTGGATGCGCGGGGTGGGCGCGTGGGCGATGATGGGAACGTGGCCGGAGGGAACGGCCGCGCCGGTAAGCGAAGCGGGTACGCGACGCGAAGACGACCGGTTGGCCGGTCGCGGCAGATAAGGGGAGACCGGACATGTACAACCAGCTACTGATCCACGAGATGGTGGCCGCGATCCAGCGCGAGCGGGGAATGGCCGACGCGCCGCGGAATTGATGGACGAAACGGGCACACCAGTTGGATAAGAGTAGTCCGACGGCTGACGCGTATTCTGTCATTGGCGGCGCGCTGGCGCGGGCGGGGCGGTTCCTGCACGGGACCACCGCCCCCCGCCCGGAGCCGATCGGGTCCTCACACTCCTAAGCTCATCCGGCGCGTGAGCGCCGCACTGCCGGGCGCCACATGGCGGCGCTCGGCGGACCGAATCGAGTTGCGGGTCGCCTGGGCGGTCCCCGATACGGGAGATACGAACGTAGCGACGCCGCGAGCAACGTGACGTGGACATGCGCAGCGAGAAGGCCGAAAGGGCGATGATGCCTTTGGCACCGTACGATGCCTTGCGATTTATTCAAGATGTCATCGGAGGCGCGATCACCACGGGGATCGCGCCTCCGATGACATCTTGAATAAATCGCAAGGCATCGTACGGTGCCAAAGGCATCATCGCCCTTTCGGCCTTCTCGCTGCGCATGTCCACGTCACGTTGCTCGCGG
>JAXDKI010000460.1:0-10767 GCA_034667245.1 Thermomicrobiales bacterium
ACGAGCTCAAGGGGTACGCGCAGGAGTTGACGAGGGGCGACGAGCAGTACGGTTGGGTACTCAATTATGGCGCGCCGCGGGGCATCGGAGGGACGGCCTCCTATTGGATGGCGTTCCTTCAGCAAGCCGGCGGCACGATGTACGACGACGACGGGATGCCGGCGTTCAATGATGAATCCGGTATCGACGCCCTCCAATTCATGATCGACCTGATGCCGGCGACTGCGCCAAGTTCGCTGACCGGGACCGGGATCATCGACGCGACGGCCGTGTTGAAGTCGGGGCGGGCGTCGATGATGATGAACTGGCCGTTCATGTGGAAAGACGCGCAGGATCCGACGATGTCGCAGCTGACGGGTAAGCTCGCCTGTGCCGTCCTGCCGGCGGGGGCGGCTGGTACGGCGTCGATCGACGGTTCTGATGCCTGGTCGATCGCGGCATCTTCAGAGAATCCGGACCTCGCGCTGGAGCTGATCGAGTTCTATCTCGCCCCTGAGGTTCAAAAGAGGCAAGTGCTGGACGCGGGCTGGTTGCCGATCAGGCTCTCGATTCTGGCTGATCCCGAGGTGCAGCAGGCCGCCACGAACGCCGCCGTCGTCCTCGAGCAGGCACGCCACCCCTACAACAGCTTCGTCACACCCGACTACGACGCCGTGACGCAGGTGCTGGGAATGGAGATCCAGCGAGCGCTCGCAGGAGAGAAGACGGCAGCCGAGGCGCTGAACGACGGATCCGCCGCGGTCGAGGCGCTCGTACTAGCGAGATTATCGCGCTAATTGCCGTCGTTACCGCACCAGGGCGATCAGCGCCCCAAGGCAGAGGTAGGGTCCGTAGGGCATCGCCTGGCGCCGGCCAACGCGTTTGGTCGCGATCAGGAGGAGACCGCCGAAGGCGGCCAGCAGGATGCCGATGAAGAGCGCCTGGACGAGGTCTTCCAGGCGGACCATCGCCGCGATCATCACGGCGAGGTAAATGTCACCCTTGCCGAACGGCACGACCCGGACGCTGCGGTAGAGGACCCCGGCCAAGACGTAGAACATGACGAAGATCGCGAGCGCGGCGACCATCGCAAGGAGGGCCTTCAGCAGCCCGTCCGGCCCGTCTTCGGCGAGGGCGAAGATCAGACCGGCGGCAGTACCGATGTAGATCAGGTTCGTATAGATCAGTCGGGTCCAGGTATCGACGAGAAGAATGATCAGGAGCGGGAGGGTGAAGACAAGCACGGCCGTCAGGTGCAGACCGTCGTCGATGCGCGAGGCGGCAACGGCGAAGTAGAGCACCGTCAGGATCTCGACCGCCGCACGCCAAATCGACTGGCGGGCGCCGCAGTTGGGGCAGCGAAAGGCGGTGCCGAAACCGTAGAGCGGCAGCCAGGCAAGGACCGGGAATGGTGTCCCGCATCCTGACTTAGGTGGCGTAGGCTGCTCAAGTGGCAGGGCGTCGGGGTCGGCCGCGGCCGGAGTGTGCGCTTTCGGCGAGATCGAGACGGCGGGGTCGGTTTCGCAGCGGGGCGGATCCCAAAGGGGCCGCCGCCTCGCCTGGTTGCGGGCGATGACCCAGGCAGCACTGCCGGCGAAGAATCCCAGGATTGCGCAGACGACAACTACGGTGAAACTCACGCCCGCGCCGCCCGGGCGCGTCGCGCCGCTTCCATCATGACCGGCACCGGCGCCTCACGGCCCGTCCAGAGCTCGAGTGCTCGGGCTCCCTGGTGGACGAGCATGGCGAGCCCGTCAAGTGTCGCCAGACCGCTCGCACGCGCCACTTCCAGGAGATCGGTGTCGCGATAGGTCAGGTCCACGACGAGGGCGTTACGGGGAAGCAGGGATAGCAAGTCGGGCGAGAGCGGGCTTTCGCCCCGGTGCCAACCGAGGGAGGTCGCGTTGACGAGGATCGAGGTGCGCCGCAACTCGGTGGCAAGGGACTGCTCGTCGGTCTCGATGACCTGCAATGGTGTTGGCGACAGGTCCGCCGCGAGCGCCTGGGCTCGTTCCTGGTTGCGGTTCGCCAGCGAGATCCGGGACAACCCGATCGACTCCAGGGCCAGGACAACGGCCCGGGCCGCGCCGCCGGCACCGAGGATAAGTGCATGGCGCGCGCGCGCCTCTGGACAGGCTTCTTCGAGGGAGACGGCGAAGCCATGGATGTCGGTGTTGTCGCCGGCGAGGCGACCATCGTGGTTGACGATCACGTTGACGGCACCGGCGCGTCTCGCCAGCGGCGAGACCTCGTCGATCAGTTGCATCACGGCGGGTTTGTGGGGGACGGTGACGTTGGCGCCGAGAACGTTGGATTCGCGGAGCGAGGCAATGCGTGCGGGGAGGTCATCGGCCAGGGTGTGCCAGAGCTCGAAGGTCGCCGGGATGCCGAGCGCGTCGAGAGCCGGCTGCTGCATCGCCGGCGAAATGGAGTGGGCGACCGGATCGCCGATCAGCCCGAGGCGGAACCGGCGGTCGGTCATCCGCCATCTCCGCCGGTCTGCTCGATCGGCACCTCTTCGCCCTGGGTACTGACGTCCGCAGCGGGCGCACCCCCACTGAGCTGACCACCCTCGCCGAACGGATCGCTGCCATAGGCGGGAGCTTCGGCTTGACCATCGACGTAGGCGACGTTCTGATCCTGATCCGCCTTGTTGGTGGCGAAGAGGTGGGCGATCTGGCCGTCGGGACTGTCGCGTTCGTTGGCGACGAAGTAGATGTAGCTGGTGCCACCTGGGACGAGGACGGCCTGGATCGCGTCGAGACCGGGGTTGCAGATTGCGTGCGGCGGCAGCCCACCATTTTTGTAGGTGTTGAAGGGGCTGTCGACCGTCTCCAGGTCCTCGCCCGAGGGTGCCGACCACCACGGACTCTTTTCTTTTGCCCGCTTGCCAATGGCGTAGCGAACCGTCGGGTCTGCTTCCATGTTCCAGCCCTGATCGACCCGATTGAGGTACACGTCGGCAATGACCTGGCGCTCGCGGGGGACCTGCGCTTCGCGCTCGACCATCGAGGCGAGCGTCAGAACCTCCGCCAGGGAGAGCCCCATCTGGTTTGCCCGATCCCGCATGTCGGGCGTGACTTTGCCGTTGAAGTTCTGGAGGAACTTCTGGATGATGTCCTCGGGTGCCTCGTTCGCGGTGATCTGGTACGTATCGGGGAAGAGGTACCCTTCGAGTGATTTCTTGTCGGGGCGGTCGGCCAGGAAGTCGAACTGGGCGCTCTCGTACTTCTTGACGGAGTCGAGGAACGCCTTACCACCCGGTTTGTAGCCGATGTCGTCGAGGACTTCCGCGATCTGTTCCGTGCGGAATCCCTCTGGGACCGTCAGAGTCAGGACCTTGTTGTCCTCTTCCTTGGCGTCGTCCTTAGGCGCCTTGACGGCACCGGTCGTGATGGCGTCGATGATCTCGGTGGTCGTCATCCCGATTTTGAGCTTATAGGACTTCGGTACGAACTCCTTGCGAGAGACCTGCATCATGCCCTTGAAGACGGCTTCGTAGCGGATCAGGCCCTTGTCGTGGAGTTTGGTCGCGACGTCGTCGACGCTGTCGCCCTCTTTGACGGAGACGGAGACCGTCTTGCCGACGTTGGAAGGGATATTCTTATCCTGGTAGTAGTCGAAGAAGCGCGAGCCGCCGAGGACGACGACAAGCGACATCACGCCGATGGTCACGATTTTGAGCGATTGCAGGACGACCTGGATCATACGACGACGCCTTTCCACCCCGGAGACGAACACTCCGCGCCGAACCGGACGCGGGGATCACGCTCGACGATCGGGGTTGGCACCTACGCGAGGTCCCGAGTCATTGTAGTGCTGCCCCCTACCCCAAACAACCAGGAAAAGGGCCAAAAGGTTTCGCAGGACGGCTTCAGTTCCGACGATTTGGCGGTGCCGGGTGCCCCCAAACTCGTCGTCGTGGCCGGACCGACGGCGGTCGGTAAGACGCGGCTGGGCATCGAATTGGGTCTGCGCTTCGGGGGCGAGGTCGTCAACGCGGACTCGCGCTACTTCTACCGAGGCATGGACATCGGGGTGGCGAAACCGGATCAAGCGGAGCGACGCGATGTCCCCCATCACCTGATCGACATCCTTGACCCCGACGACGAGATGTCGCTCGCCCTCTATCAGGAGCTGGCGATGGCGGCAATCGCGGACATCTTGTCGCGCGGCCGGGTGCCTCTCCTGGTCGGCGGAACGCCGCTTTATGTCAATGCTGTGGTCGAAGGCTGGCGCATCCCCCGCGTCCCACCCGATCCGGAGTTCCGGGCGCGGCTCGAAGCGGAGGCTGAGCAAATTGGATTGCCTGCCCTCGCATCGCGCCTCGCGGAGATCGATCCGGCGGCGGCGGCGCGGTCGGGTGCCAACCTGCGGCGGGTGATCCGGGCGCTGGAGGTCTACGAGGCGACAGGCGTGCCGATGTCGGCGCAGGAGGGGAAGGGACCGCGTCCATTCGAGGCGCTGGAGCTCGGTCTGACGATGCCGCGGGAGGCGCTCTATGCCGCGGTAGATCGACGCGTCGACGATCAGATCGCGCGGGGTCTCATCGATGAGGTTCGCGCCCTGCTCGACGGGGGTCTTCGATCGGATGCGCCCGCGATGTCGGCGCTCGGCTACCGGCAGCTGGTGCCGTATCTGCGCGGAGAGGTGAGCCTGGCCGACGCGGTCGATCGGATTAAAGCGGATACGCACCGGTATGTTAGGCATCAGGAGACGTGGCTAAGACGCAATCTCCGACTGATCCGAATCGACGTGACGGAGCACCGGTGGGTCGAGCGTGCCACATTGATGGTCGCGGAGTTTCTTGGCAGATCCTGACAACGACACGCCGGGTGCGCGATTGGTAGGGGCGGACCGCGAGTGTTTTCGCCAATGCCGGTCGGGGTTACCAGACAACCGTGACCTCGCCGGCGGCTGCGGAGCGACGCACAGCCTCGATCACCTTCGAGGCAGGACTGGTAACGTGTCCAGACTGGAGCGCTTCCGCATAACGGCTGAGTCGTTCGTGGTACTGCTCCGGATATGCCTCGTCTCGTCTCAGGCCGTCGGGACCGATCACCGTGACGGCGACGTTGGCCGGTTCGACGACGATAACGTGATCAGTGCCGCAGAACTCGAGGCGCAATTCCAGATCGACCGGGTAGGAGCCGGGCAGGAAGTTGCCGAGGTCGAGGGTGGCAATCAGACCGTCGGCGAAGCGGAGGGTGATGAACCAGGCATCGGTGGTTTTTCCTTGGACGCGCTCGGACGTCGCCATGACGGACTCGACTTCGCCGCCGAGGACGGTGAGGAGGAAATCGAGCAAGGACGCGCCGGGATCGAGGAGGGGATCGGCGTCTCGTCGCTTCGCTCGCCCGGAGACGTAGGCGGAGAGGCGTTGGCCGAGGGCACCGCGGCCGATCTCCTTGGCCGCGGGAGCAAAGGCGGGGTGCTCGAAGAGTGGATTCGCCGGTTGGTCGCTCATGCTCGATCCTCCCCAGTTGCCGGAATCGCGTCAAGACCGACCCACCGGCGCTCTCTGCTGGAGGCGACCGCGGCGAGGGACATCGCCAGCGCCTGCCGCGCCTCCCAGGGGTCCATCGGCACGGGTCCGTCCGACAGGATGGACTCCGCAAAACCACGAATCTCTGCCTCGTAGGCGGCGCCGATGTGGAGGAGGGTGTCCCAATTGGCGGGGAATCTGGTGCCGTCGGTGCCGCTGATACGGAGTGGGGCCATCTCGGTGTCGAAGGCGCGGATGGCGCCTTCGGTCCCGATCACCTCGATCTGGTGATAAACGGAGTAGCCGGAGGGGAGACGGTTGACGACCTCGGTGCCGCCGATGGCGCCGTTGGCGAAGCGGATCAGGCAGGTCAAGAAGTCGGGCACTTCGCCCTGGGGATCGGTGATCCGGCTCTCGGCGTAGACGGCGACGGGCTCCGCGCCGACGAACCAGCGGATGAGGTCGGTCTCGTGGACGGCGTTGGTGAGCGCCGCGCCCTGGGAGTAGCCGGCGAGCGAGATCCAGGGTCGCGCGTCGCCTTCGCCAGCGCGCGGATTCCAGTAGTCGGTCGGTTCGGCGAGCGCCTCGTACATGGCGCGGGGCCGTCGCTCGTTCTCGCGGACGAAGCGGACCTCGCCGACGTCGCCGCGATCGATCGCGGTTCGGATGCGCTGATAGCGGGGCGTGAACCGGCGGCTGTGGGCGATCATCAGGCGGACGCCCGCGCGGCGGCAGGCGTCGAGCATGGCGTCGGCTTCCGCCACCGTGGCGGCCATCGGTTTCTCGCAGAGGACGTGCTTCCCGGCCGCCGCGGCGGCGATGGTCTGCTCGGCATGGAGGAATTCCGGCGTGCAGATGTCGACCAGGTCGATGTCGGTTCGGTCGAGGAGTTGACGATAGTCGCCGTAAGCCGCCTCGGCGCCGTAGCGGGCGGCGGCCTGCTCGGCGACCTCCGCTCGGACGTCGGCAATGGCGACGAGCTCGACCCGGCCCTTCAGACGGGCGATGGCTGGTAAATGGGCGCTCAGGGCGATGGTGCCCGCGCCGATCACGCCGACTCGTAGCGGTCGCATTCCTTCCCCCGTTCTGTTGCCACCTCCGGTGCCGGTTGCCGCTCGATCATGAGATGGCATTCCCTTGTCTCGAAGCCGGAAGCCCGTACTCCCGTACCAGTCGCCTGTTCCAACCCAGACTTTGGGGTCATAGGACGGCGATTGCAGACCGGGCGTTCTGCCGTACGATAGTGCAAGAGGAAGGAGACGGGATACCCGCGCCCATGAACATCTTGATCGTCGATCCCGAAAACGCGCTCGCGCCCAAAGCCGAACCGCTCTTGCGCCAGCGCAACTGGACGTCCGTGACGACGACCGAGCGAAGCAAGGCGCTCGCGTTGGCAGCACAGGATACGCCCGACATCATCGTCATCCACGGCGACGGGACGGCCGGCGAGGCAGCTCATCTCTGTCAGCGCTTCAAGTCGAACGCGTTGACGTCGGGCATCCCGTTGATCTTGGTCGAGGACGCGCCACCACCGGCCTGGCTGCTGGCCGGGATGCCGGCCGACGCGGTGACCCAGTCACCGTGGGACCCGGACGAGTTGTTCCACCACCTGGAGGCGCTGCTGCCGGTGCAATCCGGCTCCGGCTCGCTCGACGATCTGACCAACTTCCCGCGTCGTCGCTCAATTATGGACGATATCGCCCGGAGGATGCTGGCCCGGGAAATCTTCGGCGTCGGGGTGCTGACGCTGCGAGAGGCGGACGCCTACCGGCAGGATTACGGCCGGACGGGGTTGGATCAGTTTGTCGTCCTGGTCAGCGTGCTGCTACGGCGCCACGCGGCGGGGTCCAACCCGGTCAGTATTGGATATCTCGAAGAGGGCACCTACCTCGTGGTCGGATCGTCTTCGATGGTCCACGAGATCGTCGCGTCGACGTCGCGCGACTTCGACTCGCTGGTGCCCGCGTATTACGAGATGGACACGCTGTTCGGCACGGCGGACGATCACGACATCGGGCCCGCGACCTGGATTGGGCTGCACGGTTGTGTCTGCCTGGTCGAACCGGAGCGATACGACAATCTTCTTCAGATTGGGGTCGTTCTGGCGGACACGCTGACGGCTGGGCACGAAGCTTTGGCCCTCTCGTCAGCGAGGGTCGAGGACCACGCCACAACCGGCATGGCCGCCGACTGATCCTCCACCGGGTGCGGCCGATCATTCCTGCTAAGTTGGTCAACAACTCACGAATTTGACGAGCGGGGGTATACTTCCGGTCGTGGGAGTCGTGCTGTCCTGCCTATGGCGTTGCCGGAACGAACGGCTGCGAGACTGCCGGTCGTACGAGAGGCAGCCGAGTAGGCGGAGTCACGCACAAGCTCGTTCCCGACGCATGCCGGTCTGAAGGCGTCCGCACCGTGCGGACGCGGCCCGGCGACCAGGACAGAAAGCGAGTGTGAGGCAATGACGGCAACCGCGACGCAGGAGACGACGTCGGGATACGCGCATCCCGAGGTGCTGGTCTCGACCGATTGGGTAGCCGAGCATCTGAACGACCCGAATGTCCGCATCGTCGAGTCGGACGAAGATATTCTGCTGTACGACATCGGGCATATTCCGGGTGCGGTCAAACTCGACTGGCACACCGACCTTCAGAATCCGGTGGCACGCGACTTCGTCGACAAGGCCGGGTTCGAGGCGTTGATGAGCCGGGCGGGGATCGGCAACGACACGACGGTCGTCTTCTACGGCGACAAAAACAACTGGTACGCCTCCTACACCTTCTGGCTCTTCAAGTATTACGGCCACGGGGACACGAGGATCATGAACGGCGGGCGGGCCAAGTGGGAAGCGGAGAACCGCTCCTACACCCGGGACGTCCCGAGCTTTCCGCCGACGACGTACACGGCCAAGGATCCCGATCCGAAGGTACGCGCGTTCCGCGACGATGTCCTGGAGTTCGTCAACTCGGGCAAGGGCGCCCTGGTGGACGTCCGCTCGCCGCAGGAGTACACGGGCGAGGTCATCCACATGATGGGCTACCCGCAGGAAGGCGCGCAGCGGGGCGGTCACGTCAAGGGCGCGCGGAACATCCCGTGGGGCCGCGCGGCGAACGCGGACGGCACCTTCAAATCCCCGGAGGAGTTGAAGGCACTCTACGAGGGGGAAGGGATCACCAGCGACAAACCGACGATCGCCTACTGCCGGATCGGCGAGCGGTCCAGCCACACGTGGTTCGTCCTGACCTACCTGCTCGGGTACCCGAACGTCCGCAACTACGACGGATCGTGGACCGAGTGGGGCAGCATGGTCAACGTCCCGATCGAGAAGAACGTATAGGACGGAGTGGCAAGGGGCAAGGGGCAGGTGGCAAGTAACGTTAGGACAAGCGACGAGTCGCGAGTGGCAAGGTGTCGGTAGCTGGCCGGAGTGTTTCTGTTCGGGCGGCTGTGAAGGTGGCAGGGCCAGGTGGCGCAGATCGACAAGTCGAGGATCTGATCGCTTGGCAAAAGGCTCGGGAGCTGCACCGAGCTGTGCACGTGCTGACTCGGGAGTTCGATCGTAGCGGTCGCTTTCCGGTCACGAACCAATTGCAACGGGCCTCGTTGTCGGTGATGTCGAACATTGCCGAAGGATTCGAGCGAGACGGGCCGGCCGAGTTCCGACACTTCCTCACGATCTCGAAGGGGTCGTGTGGGGAGACGAGATCACTGCTCTATGCCGCATTCGATGCCGAGTTGATTGACGACGAGACCCTTGGACGGCTGAAGGCGCAGGTCGAGGAGACATCGCGAATCATCGCTGGACTGCGTCGTCACGTCGAAGCTAAACTCACAAACCAGCGGCAGAAGCGCCCGACTTCCTCGCACCGGCTGCCGACAAGCCTGGGCGTAGCTCTCTCCGCGCTTGTCACTTGTCACTTGTCACTTGTCACTCGAAGGAACTGATGTATGGACCGGCAGGATTACATCGAGATCATTTTGGACCACTTTGAGCATCCGCGGAACAAGGGGCGGATGGAGGACGCCGACATTCAGCTCGGGGGTGGCAATCCGGGGTGCGGCGACCTGATTACGATGTACCTCAAGGTGGGCGACGACGAGCGGATCACGGGCGCGAGATTCGAGGGTGAGGGCTGCACGATCAGCCAGGCCGGTGGCTCGATCATCGCCGAGATGATCGAGGGGATGACGTTCGATCAGGTCAAGGAGCTCGGGACGGAGACGATGATCGAGGAGATGGGGCAGGACGTGGTGAAGAGCCGGGTCCGGTGCGCCACACTCGCACTCGGGACGGTCCAGGCGGCGATCGACGAGTACCGCCGCAACCAGACCCGCGCCGAGATCGCCCGTCAGGTCGATGCCGACGCGGTCGCGGCCGGGCGGACGAGCTGAGTTACCCCTGCCGGCGGCCATGTGCGAAGACTCCGGACCCAGGGTTGAAACCCTAGGCTGAGGCGACAAAGCCCCGCCGGGGCTAACACAACTCGCGGCATCACGAGCTAGTCGAAATGACGTCTGACGACCGGTGATTCCCTCAGACACTCGCGCAAATCGCGGATAGCGGCGACAATCCCCCGACTAACGGATTCTTATTCATTCAAGGGTCGGGCGATGATCGCCGATGCGAGTGCCGATCGGGTCTCGGAACTGTCCCTCAGCGCGGTCTGGAACGACCAGCGGCTTGCCGGGCCGTTGCGGACGGTGGACGGCCGCGCGGTGGAGGTCGTTCATAGGGGGACGTGGACGCACGGGTTTGGGCCGGACTTTCGCGACGCGATGATCCTCCTCGATGGTCGTGACCTCTTGACCGGCAGTATCGAGATTCATCTGACGACCAATGCGTGGCGGGATCATGGGCACCACCTTGATCCGCGTTATGACGACGTGGTGCTGCATGTGGTGCAGCGACATGATGGGGGAGAGACGCGGCGATCGGACGGTGCGCTGGTGCCGGTTGTCGAGTTGGGTGTGGCGTCGGGCGATCTGCGTAAGGCTGCGGCGGCGGAGATCGATTGGCATCGGGTTGGGGGCAAGGTCTGTGCCGAGGCGTTGACGCGGGAGTTGCCGTCGGAGGTGAAGGGGATCCTGTGGCGGTTGGGAGATGTTCGGCTGGCGGCGAAGTCGGCCCGGATCGAAGCGCGGCTGACGGAGCTGCCACCGGGTGAGGTGCTGTATCAAGAGTTGTTCGATGGGCTCGGCTTCGCGGCGAATCGGGAGCCGATGCGAGCGGTGGCGTCACGACTGCCACTGGCGGACCTTGAGCTGGCGCTCGGCACCGTTTCGGGTGGGCGGCGGTTGGACCT
>JAXDKI010000461.1:0-14240 GCA_034667245.1 Thermomicrobiales bacterium
CCCGTCACCGTGCCCCGCATCATCCGTCAGGCGCAGGCCCTCGCCGAGAGCGCGCTCACCCCGGTCGCCCTGCTGCTGACGCGCGACTTGATGTGGGAGGAAGCGTCATGAGTTCCGAGCTTCGAGCGCCGAGCTTCGAGCCATCCGGCGCGAGTGCGATCGAACAGCGGATGCGGCGTGCTGATGCCCTTGCCGCCATTTATCCGACGCTGGCGCGCGACGACGTGGTCGTGGTCACGATCATGGGCGCGGTCGCCGCCGAACTCTACAGCCTTGGCCATCGTCTTGGCTTTTTCTACCTGCAGCACGCGATGGGGCTCGCCTCGTCGCTCGGCCTGGGCCTCGCCCTTTCGTTGCCGCACTCCCCGGTGGTCGTCATCGACGGCGACGGCTCGCTCCTGATGAATCTCGGCACCCTCTCGACGATGGCTCGCTACCGCCCCGGGAACCTCACCCACGTCGTCTTCGACAACGAATCGCTCCTCTCTGTCGGTGGCTTCCCGACCGCCACCTCGACCGGCACCGATCTCGCCGGCATCGCCCAGGCGGCCGGCGTCCCGGTGGTCCGTCGCACCGGCAGCGTCGACGCATTCGCGGCGGCGTTCGACGAGGCGTTCGCGGGCGGCGAGTTAACGACCATCGTCGCCAAAGTCGAGGCTGCCGGGCCGAAATCGTTCCACATGGATCTGCCGATGCTGGAGAACCGCTTCCAGTTCCGGAGACAATGTCGGGCGCTTGCCGCTCGTGCTCAGCTGGATAAATCCTAACGACGAGGCTCTGGCAGATGGTTGAGAAAGCCATCAATCCCGGCCGGGCTGGTGGCGCACCGGCATCTGCGCCGGGTTACCGTCGCTCCTTGGAAGGCCAGCTGTCGAGCGGCACACCGGCTTTGATGCGGAGAACGATGTGGTCGCCTGCCAGATGATAGGCCAAGTAGCGCCAGTCCGGGGCGTCGAGCAGCAACACGTCGGCTTGGTAGCCTGGCCGTAGGCGACCTAGCTGGTCGCCACGCCCGATGACATGAGCGGCGTTCACGGTACACGCCACAAGTGCCTCGGCGGGTGCCAGTCCCATCTGCGCGCACGCCAGGTTCATCGCAAGGGGCAGCGACTCGCAGAAGGCACTGCCGGGATTGAAGTCCGTGGCCAATGCCACGATCGCACCGGCGTCGATCAATGCCCGGGCTGGCGGGTACGGGCGTCGCAAAAAGAGGGAACTGACTGGCAGGAGAACCGCGGCCACGCCGCTTTCCGCGAGGAGTTGCACCCCCTCCGGGCCGGTTGCCTCCAAGTGGTCGACACTGCGTGCGCCAAGTTCGATCGCGAGCGGAATCGCGCCGATCTCGCTGAACTGATCGCCATGGATCCGGAGTGCCAGCCCTGCACGGGCGCACTCCGCGAGATAACGACGTGCCTGATCGACGCTAAAGCCGCCTCGCTCGACGAAGATGTCGGCAGTTTTGGCGTGTGGCGTGACTGCCGGCAGAACCTCGGCCACGCGGCATCGATCGTTCGGGGATCGAGCTGCTCGAAGGTCTTGTCGAGGTTCGCGACCGTTTGCGCACGGACCTGCTCGATCAATATCGCCGTGCTCGTCGATTCCAGCCTGCCACCCTCGTCCTCCCACCGGTCCAATGGTGTGCGCAGAGCGGGAAACTCCAGTCGAAGCCGGTCGCGAAGATCCGTGTACCCGGCAAAGCCGAGACTCTGTGCGAAGCGGACGACGGTCGCCGGGTCGACCCCCGCGCCTTGGGCGACGTCGGCCGCGGCCGCGAACAAGACCATCGTCGGGTTGTCGAGGATGTAGTGGGCAACCCGCTGCTGCTTCTTGCTCAGCTGCGTGATGTCGCTTTCGATTCGAGTCCGCACAGAACCCGCGAGAGGATCTGGAGTAACAACCACCACGGCCTCCTTCTCGAGCAGGCACAGCGACGCATCCCCATCATACCTGGGCAGGCACATCGTTTCCGTCAGGCACGAGCATAGCCCGGTACCAACTGACGAAACCGAAAACGTACCCACGAACAATGAGTCGCATGCGGCGAGAGGACTGCGGTTGATCTAGGGAATGATCAACCACGGCGTTTCGTAGAGTTGAACTGCCAAACTGCTCACGCTCGGCACGATTCCAGACGGTGCTACTGCGTGTAGGGGAGGCCCAAGATTTCGAGGCTCTGCTCGGCATCTTTCATCCGCAGCTTGCGCCGGTCGTCGGCCGACTGGGCGAGATGCGCGATCAGACCGTAGATGATCGACAGTGGCGCGACCATCGACTGAAAGACCGCATTGGCCTCGGTCGGCAACACGATACTGAGGTCCGCCGCTTGGGCGAGCGGCGAATAGACCGTGTCGGTGATCGCGACCGTCGGGATCCCACGTCCCGAGGCAAGGCGAACCGCCTTGGCAATCTCTCGCGCCCCTTTCCAGAATCCGATCCCGATCAGGAGATCGGTCGAGGTCAAGGGCGTGATCGCTTCGGCAAGGTGAGGACCGCCGCGATCTTCGACGTGCGCACGATACCCCATGAAGCGCAGATGATGGCCGAGCACCAGCCCAAGGGATGAGTAACTCCCCGAGGAGATGATCGCCGTCTCGCCCGCCGCGTCGATGCGGCGACTGACCTCGAGCAAAATCTCGAGATCGGTGTGCAGGACGTGCAACGCCCGGTTCAGATTGTCCAGATCTTGATAGACCTGAGCCTCGAAGGCGTTCCGGTTGCTCGGCGATCGGTCTTCGAGCGCCGTCAGGGGCCGTAGCGTTTGCAAGTAAGTGTGACGGACGCTCTGCTGAAAATCGGGATACCCATCGAAGCCGAGCGCCTGGGCAAACCGAACGATGGTCGCGGTACTGACGCCCTCTCGCCGGGCAAGCTCCGAGGCAGAGGCGAAGGCGGCGAACGATGGGTTTTCGGCGACGAACCGGGCGAGGCGCTGCTGCGAGGGGGTCAGCCGGTTGTATTGATCGGCAGCCAGCGGCTCCCCTGCCGGCGTCTCGAGTGGGATCACGTCTTCGGGAGCATCCTCTGAGATGAGTGCCGACGAAGTCGTCTGCATGGGCGACTGCCCCCGAATCTACCAGATGCCGCAACCTCTTGCAACGATCGTTACATCGTGATAGAAATTGCAACACGTTGTACAGGTCGATCCAAACAATTTTACTCGACTACCCAACCAACCGCGGTCGGGATCGCCGCGATAAGGTCGCTCCTCCGCCGCCGACTCCGGCGCGGTCGAGTAATCCGCGGTGACGAGGTGGACGAGCTGAGTCGGAAGAGATCCGCGTAGGTCCGGGCCCGTTCGGGGGAACAGCGGTGGCGCGATACATCCTCAAACGTCTCATCCACGCGATGCTGGTGCTCATCGGCGTCAGCCTGGTCATTTTCATCCTCGTCCGCCTGACCGGTGATCCCACCACCCTCCTCGTCTCCGTCGATGCCAGACCCGAGGACATCGAGCGGTATCGCGAGGTGCTGGGCCTCGACCGCCCCTGGTACGTCCAGTATTGGCAGTTTCTGGGGCAAGCGATACAGGGTGACTTCGGCAACTCGTTCCGCCACCGCGAACCCGCGATGCGTCTAGTCCTGGATCGCGTCCCCGATACCCTCTATCTCACCGGTGCGGCGATGCTGCTCGCCTATTCGCTACCCACCGTTGCCGGTCTTGTCTCCGCCATCCGCCCGAACAGCGCCGCCGACGGCGTCATCCGCGCGCTCACCGTCGCGGCGCAGGCGGTTCCCACCTTCTGGCTCGGCTTGATCTTGATCCTGGTCTTCTCGGTCCGCCTGGACTGGCTGCCACCGTCGGCGACCGACGACTGGCGCGGACTGGTCCTGCCCGCCGTGACCCTGAGCGCCTACTACATGGCCACGAATGTCCGGATGCTCCGCTCCTCGATGCTCGAGGTGCTGAGCCGCGACTACGTGCGCACTGCTCGTGCCAAAGGGCTGACCGAACGCTTCGTCGTCGAGCGCCACGCCTTCAAGAACGCCGCCATCCCCCTCGTCACGATGGCCGGGATCCAGTTCGCCTCGATGATGGGGGGCGCGATCGTCACCGAGACCGTCTTCGCCTACCCGGGAATGGGCCTGCTGGCAATCCAGGCGATCGAGGGTCGTGACTACCCGGTCGTCCAGGCATTCGTGCTCGTCGTCGCGCTGACCATCGTCCTCGTCAATTTGCTGGTGGACCTGGCCTACTCATGGCTGGACCCCCGTATTCGCGTCGAGGCTTGAGTGGCACAGCCGATTACCCTCATGAGCCTCTCGGTTGCCCGGCGCCGCTCTCCGCGTCGTTTGGCGTGGCTCCGACACCTCATCGCGCGACCGACCGGCTTCGTCGGGCTGGCAATCGTCGTGATTGTCATCTTCGCCGCGCTCGCGGCGCCCGTTCTGGCCACACACGATCCCGCGAAGCAGGATTGGCGGACCCGTCTCGCGCCGCCGATGAGCGAGGGGCGCGACGGCAGCCTGCATATTCTTGGCACCGACTCGCTTGGGCGCGACATCTTCAGTCGCCTCCTCTACGGCACCCGCATCTCGGTCGCCGTCGGCTTCCTCGCCGTGGCGCTCCGCGGATCGATGGGAGTCCTGCTCGGTCTCATTTCGGGCTACCGCCGCGGCGTCGTCGACAGCGTCTTGATGCGGCTCGCCGACGTCCAGCTGGCCATCCCCTTCCTCGTCCTTGCCGTCGCGATCATGTCGGTCGTCGGCACCGGCTTCGACAAGACGGTACTCGTGCTCGGCATCACCGGCTGGGTGATCTATGGCCGCGTGGTGCGCAGCGACGTGCTGTCCGTCCGGGAGCGCGAGTTTGTCGAGGCGGCCCGTGCCATCGGCGTGCCCGGAATCCGCATCGTGATGCGGCACATCCTGCCCAACGTCAGCGCCAGCATCATCGTCATCTCCACCCTCGAGGTGGCCCAGATGATCGCCGCCGAGGCCGCACTCAGCTTCCTCGGGCTGGGTATCCAACCCCCGACCCCGAGCTGGGGCGGGATGGTGGCCGACGGGCGAGACCTGATCTACGACCAATGGTGGGTCTCGGCCTGGCCCGGACTGGCGATCTTCATCACGGTCCTCGGTATCAACCTGCTCGGCGATTGGCTCCGTGACGTGCTCGACCCGACCTTGAGAGGAGGTGCGGTCAAAAGACGGGGCAGCTCGTGAGACGAGCTGCCTGCCGATTCCCCGGTGTCGCAATCCGAAACGAATGAGGAGGAACGATCCATGCATCGAAGACCGACACGGCGACGAATGCGCTCGTTGGCCGTACTCATCGTGGGGGCGCTGCTCTTCGCGGCGCTAGCCCAGCTCGGCGGCTCGCCGCTGACCGCGACCGCGCGCCAAGAAGCCACTCCTCCCGAGCAGGTCACCATCGCCTTCGGCTCTGAACTGACGACGATGGACCCGCCGTTCTTCACCTCCTCCAACGAGGAGACGGTCTACTACGCGATCTTCGACACGCTCGTGACCCGCGACGCCGCCGGGCAGATCATCCCCGGCTTGGCCGAATCGTGGCAGACGCTGGACGACAACACCTGGGAATTCAAACTCCGCGCCGGCGTCAAGTTCCACGACGGTACGGATCTGACGTCGGAGGACGTCAAGTTCACCATCGACCGCATCATCGACGGCACGATGGAGAACCCCAACATCAGCAAACTGCTCACCATCAAGGAAGTCGTCGCGGTCGATCCCCTCACCGTCCGCATCATCACCTCGGCGCCGGATGCGCTGATGCTCGCCCGGATGGCCGGCATCGTCTCCTGGATCGTGCCGAAGCACTACATCGAGGCCCACGGCGCCACCCACTTCGCGACGAGCCCGATCGGCACCGGCCCCTACAAATTCGTCAGCTGGGAGAAGGACAAGGAGCTCGTCCTCGAGGCGAATCCCGATTACTTCCTGGGCGCTCCCGCGGTCAAGCGGATCGTCTTCCGCCCGGTTCCCGAGCCGTCGACCCGTCTCGCCCTGCTCAAAAGCGGCGACGTCGACCTCATCCAGAACGTTCCCCCGGATCAGGCCGACGTCATCAGCGGCGAAGAAGGCCTGGAACTCGCCACCACCCCGAGCCTCCGCTCGATGTACCTGATTCTGCGCTCCGACGCGGCCCCGACCGACGACGTGCGCGTCCGCCAGGCGATCAACTACGCGATCGACAAGGAGTCCCTCGTCAACGACATCCTCGGCGGCTACGGTCTCGTCTCCCAGGGCCAGACCATGGGCAAGGAGTACTTCGGCTTCAATCCGGACCTCGCTCCCTACCCCTACGATCCCGATAAGGCCCGCGCACTGCTGGCCGAGGCGGGCTACGCCGACGGTCTGACCGTCAAGATGTTGACTCCCTCCGGCCGCTACCAGGAGGACCGGACCATCGCCGAGGCCGTCGCCGGCCAGCTCAGTGAGGTCGGCATCCAGGTCGAGCTCGAGGCGGTCGAGTTCGGCGTCTACGTGACCCGCAAACTCGAGCGGACCATCGAACCAATCACCCTCGGTGCCTGGTCGCAGCCGGTCTTCGACGCCGACGGCGTCGTCTTCCTGCTTTACCGCACCGATGAGACCTGGGGCGTCCACTACTCCAACCCACGCGTGGACGAGCTCGCGGCACAGGCGCGCACCACGATCGACCAGGAGGCCCGGCGCGCGATGTATGCCGAAGCGCTCCAGATCATCCGTGACGAGGCGCCGGTCGCATTCCTCCATCAGCTGGTCGATATCTATGGCCGCCGCGTGGGCGCTCCCATCATGCCCCAACCGGACGAAACCATCGTCGTCCAGCCGAAGTGGTAGCGCCCAGGTGAGGTAATGCCGGCGGGTTGCCGCGGTTTGCCCTGATTGTTTATGAGCGCCGCCCCTACCCCCTCCCGTCATCCCGAGCGAAGCCGAGGGATCTCCCGAAGCGACGCGGAGGCGTGCTCTCCGGGTCGTGACCTCGGGTCGGAGAGAGATTCCTCGACAAGCTCGGAATGACGGGTGGGTGTGGCCGGGTCCGAACCTGGACATGACGAAAGATCGCAAATCCTGGGCGGGGAAGTTCGGCCCCCGCTCAGGGACGGGATGCCCGTGTCGCCGGAGACGCGGCGGCACGAAGGAAAGGTGAATCTGTGGCTTCAGAGGTAACACCGCTCACGGCCAACGTGAGCGAACGAGCGGCCGCGCTCCATCAGAAGGCGATCGTGATCGACGCGCTCACGACGTCGCTGATCAATGCCAATCAGGCCGACCGCATGCGGCGAGGTGGCCTGACCGCGACAAACCATACCGCGGCCTATTACACCCTCGACTTTGCCGACGCTGTCGCCGACATCGTTCGGGTCCGGCGGCAGATCGAGGCACGACCGAACGACTTCACCCTCGTCAGCTCGGTCGCCGACATCGAGTCCGCCAAGACCGAGGGGAAAGCGGCGATCATCCTCGGGCTCCAAAATGCCCGTCCGATCGCGGATCGCCTCGAATTCGTCGACGCCTTGCACGCGCTCGGCGTCAGAGTCATTCAGCTCACCTACAACGAGAGGAACTACGTCGCGGACGGCTGCACCGAACCCTCGGACGCCGGCCTCAGCCAGTTCGGACGGCAGCTGGTCGGTGAGTTCAACCGCCAGGGCATCCTGATCGATCTCTCCCACTGCGGTTATCGAACGACCCGCGAAACCATCGAAGCCTCCGAGTGCCCCGTCGCGATCACCCACGCCAATCCGCTCGCCTTATCCCCCAGCCCCCGCAACAAGCCGGACGACATTCTCAAGAGTCTGGCGGAGCGCGGCGGTGTCTTGGGTCTCTGCACCTGGACCCCGATGTCCCACCGCGGCAATGGGCGGCGACCGCTGCTCGCCGATCTCTTGGACATGATCGAGTACGCCGTCGATTTGATCGGCGTCGATCACGTCGGCGTCGGTACGGACCATGGCGAGGATGTGTACATCCAGGCCGATTGGGAGCGAAAGTGGGGTCCCAACGGACTCTATCCTAACGTCACCGGCGGACTGGGTGACTGGTACGGATTCAATGCCCGCTACGTCGACGGGCTCCACTCGGCCGCGCTCTTCCCCAACCTGACCGAGGGCCTCTTGCAACGCGGTTATGCCGACGATGACGTGCTCAAGATCGTCGGTGGCAACTTCCTCCGGCTCTTCCGCGAAACCTGGCGGGAGGCCTCCTGATGCAGTCATCAACCGCTGCACTAGCCGGCGACCCGACCGACCAGGGGCCGGGGCGCTCCTGGTTTCGCGTCCCGCTGACGACCGATCTTCACGGCGGCCAGCTGAATCTGACGGTCCACGCCGTGCGGGGCGCCGAGCCGGGACCGACCGTCGCCGTGGTCGCAACTGTCCATGGGAACGAGTGGTTCTACATCGACGTGGTCCGACGCCTTTTGGACGAGCTGCAACCGGAGACCCTGCGGGGAACGGTCCTGGCCGTTCCCGTGGCGAACCCGGCGGCGTTCGGGCAGTTGGTCCGGGCCACGCCCGATGCCTCGGACACTCCCGATCTCAATCGTACCTTTCCCGGTCGCTACAACTCGATCACGGAGCAGCTCGCGCAGGCCCTGGACACGCACGTCCTCGCGCATAGCGATTACCTGATCCAATACGACTGCGGTCCCTGGGGCTGGGCGATCGCCGAAGTCATGTACGGCAGCGATTTCCCCGACCCCGCCGTCAGCGAGAAGTCGCGTGAGCTTGCCGTGGCCTACGGTCACCCGGTGATCCGCGCGGCGGCGCTGATGGCCGAGCATCCCGGGCCTCGCTCCATGGCCGGCTTCGCCGCCAGTCGCTACAACATCCCGAGCATCCTCCCCGAGATCGGCGGCTCCGGCTTCGGCCCCGACGTCGAAGCGAGCTGGGTGACCGCGAACGTGACCGGCACCAAGAGCGTCTTGCAGCACCTTGGCATGCTACCGGGCACGACGCCGCGTCCGGAACGAACCTACATCTGCCGGCGCCGCTGGCGGGTCAATCCCTCTATCGCGGGGATGCTCGAGCCGAATCTGACACCGGAGGATCTCGGCAAGCCGGTCCGGGCGAATGATCTGGTGGGTGTGGTCCGGGATCCCTACACCCTTGAAGTATTGGAGGAGTTGCGCGCACCGGGCGATGGATTGCTCTTCTATGTGGCACGGCATCAGCCCGTGCGCCCAGGCGATTTTTCGATCGGCATCATGGACACCGAGAACGCCGACGTCGTCACCGGGGAGTGAGGGATTAACCGAATGAGTGCGCAGTCACGGTATGTAGTCGGCGTGGACATCGGTGGGACGTTCACGGATATCGTCTTGCTCGATCGCCGCAGCGGAAATTACGTCGTCCATAAGCTCCTGACGAGTACCGCCGATCCGTCGGAGTCGGTCCTCCTCGGCATCAGCGAGATTCTCCAATCGGCCGGCGTCGGAATCGATCAACTCGACTACGTGGTGCACGGCACCACGCTGACCGCGAACACGATCATCCAGCGCCAGGGCGCGGCGGCGGCCCTGCTGGTCACGGCCGGCTTCGAAGACATCATCGAGATGCGCAACGAACAGCGCTACGATGTCTACGATCTCTTCAGCGAATTCCCCGAACCTCTCGTCCCCGCGGCACTCCGGATCCCGGTCGAGGAGCGGATGCTCAGCGACGGTCAGGCGTTGGTCGCCCTGGACGAAGAGAAACTACGCGGACAACTCCGCCCACTGCAGGACGGCAAGGTCCAGGCGGTTGCGATCTGCTTCCTCCACGCCTACGCGAACCCCGAGCACGAGCAGCTCGCCAAGCGCGTCGTCGAAGAGGAGTTGCCGGACGTCGCGGTCAGCGTCTCGGCGGAGATCGTGCCGCACGCCGGCGAGTACGAGCGACTCTCGACCACGGTCGCGAATGCCTATGTCCAGCCGATCATGGGCAACTACCTCGCCCGCCTCGAGCAGGGACTGCGCGGCCTCGGGTGCCGCGGGAATCTCTATCTGATGCTTTCGGACGGCGGCATGTCGACGATCGACACCGCACGGCAGTTCCCGGTCCGCCTCTTCGAGTCCGGTCCGGCTGCCGGGATCACGGCGACGGCCCGGCTCCGCGAGGATGCCGAGTCACGGCATCTGGTCGCCTTCGACATGGGCGGCACCACCGCGAAGATCTGCGTCATCGACGGCGGACAGCCCCTCACGACCTGGGACCTCGAAGTCGCGAGGGCGCATCGGTTTCGCCGGGGCTCCGGGTTGCCGCTGCGCATTCCGTCGATCGAGATGGTCGAGATCGGGGCCGGCGGCGGCAGTCTCGCCCAGGTCAACGAGCTCGGACTGTTGAAGGTTGGCCCGACCAGCACCGGCTCCACCCCCGGTCCGGCCTGCTACGGCAGGGGAGGCACACGCCCCACCGTGACCGATGCCCTCCTCGTGCTGGGCTACCTCAATCCGGGCTACTTCTTGGGCGGACGCTTGTCGCTCGATCGCGCGAAGGCCGAGTCCGCCATTGCCCGCGAGGTCGCGCGACCGCTCGGGCTCACCGTCGAGGAGGCCGCGCTCGGTATCTACCGGATCGCTTGTGGCCAGATGGCGGAGGCGATGCGCGTCCATCTTGCCGAACGCGGCAAGGACCCGCGGCGTTACAGCCTGGTTGCCTTCGGTGGGGCCGGTCCCGTTCACGCCTGCGAGGTGGCGCGCGCCCTCAAGATCCCACGTGTCATCGTCCCACCGTCGGCCGGCATCATGTCGGCGGGTGGACTGCTCATGGCGCCACTTGCCTTCAGCATGCTCCAGAGCTACCCACACCCGCTGGCCAAGGTCGACGCGACGGATCTGAACGACAGGTTCGCGGAGCTGGCGACTCAGGCCAAGCAGGTGCTCGTCGATGCCGGCGTCGACGAGTCGGGGATGAGTGTGGAGTGGTCGCTCGATCTGAAGTACTCGGGTCAGAAGCACACCATCGAAGTGCCTCTCCGCGACCAGCGGTTCGACGCCGAGGCAACGACAGCGATCGTCGAGGACTTCGAGCGGCTGTACGCGATGGTTCACGGCCGGGCGAATAAATCGCTCGACATCTTTGCTCAGGCGATCAAAGTCCGGGTCGCCGGTCCGGTCGCGGACTCGGGGTGGCTGGCGCAACGGACCATCTCACGGGAGCACGGGAACGCGGCCGATCGCCGCCAGGTACGATTCTTGGGCCAGCCGGCCGGGATCAGCTGCCCCGTCCTCCATCGTGCGGATCTGCGCCCCGGTGAGTTCGAGCAGGGGCCGGTGGTTGTGGAAGAACCCGAGACGACCACGATCGTCGGGCCGGACGATCGAATCGGACTCGACTCCTGGGGCAACCTCGTCATCGAGATCGGTCGTGGCACACCGAGCAAAGCGGTGGGAAAGGAGACGAATGGTGTTGTCGCGTTTGCCCATTGACGATGTCACCCTCGAAGTCCTCTGGAACAAGTTGGTCTCGATCTGCGACGAAGCGGCGGCAGCCCTTTACCGCGCCTCGGTCTCGGTCATCGTCGGCGAAGTCTTCGACTTCAGCGTGGCGATCACGAACACTGACGGGGATGCCATCGCCTTCCCGACCAAGAGCATGCCCCTCTTCAACGGCTCGGTCAGCCTCACGACGCGCGAGATCCTGCGCCGGTTCCCGCTCGAGTCGATGCGCGAAGACGACACCTTCATCTGTAACGATCCCTGGATCGCCTCGGGTCACCTGTCCGACGTCTTCCTGGCGAGCCCGATCTTCTCGCGAGGACAGGTCGTCGGACTCGCGGTCAGCATCGCCCACGTCACCGACATCGGCGGCTCGCTGAAGCGGATCGGCACGACCGAGGTCTACGAAGAAGGCCTCCGCATCCCCCCCTGTCGTCTCATCGACGGCGGTCAAGACAACGCCGACGTCATCGACTTCATTCGCTACAACGTGCGCGTCCCCGACATGGTCCTCAACGACTTCTACGCCCAGATCGGGGCGCACAAGGTGATCGAGCGCCGGATCCGGGAACTCCTCGAGGAGGCCGAAGCGGAGGATCTGCAGTCCCTATCCGACGCAATCCTCGAGCGATCCGAAGCGGCGATGCGTTCGGCCATCCGGGCGCTCCCGACCGGTACGTACGAGGCCGAGGCCCTCACCGACGGCTTCCTCGACCCCCTGCTGATCAAGGTTGGCGTCTCCACCACCGAGGACGGCGATCTCTTCGTCGACTACACTGGATCGTCGCCCGAATCTCGCCAGGGAGCGATCAACTCTCCTTATGCATGCACCTATTCCGAGACGGTCAGCACCATCCACACCGTGCTCTTGCCTCAGGTGCCTGCCAATGCCGGCTGCTTCCGCCCCATCCGGGTCATCGCTCCGGAGGGGAGCGTCTTCAATGCTCGCCCCCCGGCTGCCGTCAACATCCGGACGCGGGCGGTGTTCCTCGCCGATCCTGTTGTGATGGCGGCGCTGGCACACGTCGTCCCGGACAAAGTAATGGCAGCTCCCGGTCAAGCGGGCGGTTACCAGTTGCACGGGTCGTACGAGGGGAAGCCGTTCCTGACCTTCTTCATGCAATCGGGCGGCATGGGTGCCACGGCCAAGGGAGCCGGTGCCTCCTGCGTCTTCTTCCCCGGCACGATGTCCACCGGGTCCCTGGAGGTGATCGAGCAGCACGGCCCGGTCCTGATCCGTGGGAAGCGGATCCTCCGCGACTCCGGTGGCGACGGCCGATTCCGCGGTGGCTGCGGGCAGGAAGTCGTCGTCACGCTACGTCCGGAGTACGAGGGCGCCGTCACCGTCTCGATGCATCCACACATGCTCGAGTTCCCGGCCTCGGGTCTGTTCGGGGGCAAGCCGGGAGAGGTCGGTAAGATCCTTCTCAACGGCGAACGCATCGACAAGTATCGGCTCCACACATTGGGTGGCGCGGTCGTCCTCCACCCAGGAGGAGAACTGATCATCAAGACTCCGGGGGGCGGTGGATTCGCTCCGCCGGAAAAGGAGCACGATCGCAAGGAAAAGAGTGCCGTCAAGAGAGCTAAGTCGGCCTGAGCCGGCATCGGTGTCGCGCCCGACGGGAAGAAAGGATGACCCTGTGTCCAATCGCACGGTGCTTTCGGAGGAAGACGCGTACGAGCTTCTGGCTTACTTGATCGCCAGTGCCGAAACCCAACTCGTCGAACCCGCCTTCTATGGTCCACGCCGGCTGATCGAGGCGGCGGCCCAACTCGCCGAAGGTATCTCGCCGCGCGTCGCCGAGGCTGACCAGGCCTGGCTGTCGCAGTTCACTCGCGAGGCAAGTGAGAAGAAAGGGTGGGCACGGCGCGACCCACAAGGGTTCAAGACCTTTCTTCAGGAGTCGTCCGCCGGTATCGCCGGGGAGTTGAAACGACGTGCGACGTCGGGCGGTGCCGTGGAGACCGGCACCGCATCCGAGACCGCATCAGTGGACGGGAAGTAAAGACGATGTCAGCCACCCCTTTGCAAGGCCACGAAGCCGTCTTGAACGTCATTCGTACCCGACGCGCCGTCCGAAACTTCACCCCTGAGCCGGTGTCGGCCGACCTCGTCCGGCGGGTCATCGACGCCGGGCGCTGGGCGTCAAGCGCGAGCAATCGGCGGCTCCATCGCTTCCTCGTCGTCCGGGATCCGGTCCGGCTCCGGTTGACCAAATCGCTCTCACCTGGGCTCCGGGCGAATCCCCCGGCCCTGATCGTGATCTGCACCGATCTCGATCGGGCGGAACGCGAAGGCGTGCGCATCGAGAAGGATGCGACTACCTGGATCGACGTCGGGACGGCGGCGATGAACATGATGAACGCCGCCCATGCCCTTGGTCTTGGCACCTGTCCCGTCACCGCCTTCAGCCGTTCAGGCCTCAGGGTGATCTTCGACCTCCCGCCGACCGTTCGGGCCGAGTTGATCTTGATGCTTGGCCATCCCGCCAAGGCGACCGGCAAAGCGCCTGGCACCATTGTCGAACGAATCAACCTGGACGATGTCATTGACTGGGAGTACCCGGGTGGCGTGGAGGAGGGGTGAGAGACGACGACAGCGCGAACGCTCACTCAACAAACGGTGGCGCCAGGCACGCTGCGCTTGACGCAGTGACGAGGCCGTGATAAATTCACAGGCGGCTTGCCTTCATGAATCCGGCACGTGGCTCGACAGAACCGCCAAGACAGCGGCATGAGATCACTATTCTCGGTGATCGAGTGGCCTGTGGCGAGTCGTGCCTATCATGACATACTGAGGAATGGACGAAAGTTGACGTCCTTCCTCTGGCGCAGTTTGTGGCTGTCCTATGAGTGGAATGAATAGTTTCGG
>JAXDKI010000462.1:0-4329 GCA_034667245.1 Thermomicrobiales bacterium
CCCGGTCCCACGTGCTCGGCAGATTGGTCGCCACCGGCGACCCGACTGCAGGACTGGCAATCGGCGTCGCGTCTTGTGCCCCGGTGAGCAACGGCAGGGCCGCCGCGGCCGCTCCGCCTGCGCCGCCTCGGAGGAAGTTGCGCCGCGAGACGCGAAATGCCGAACTATTGCTATGGCCTGTACCGTGATGCTCAGTCATCCGACACTCCTTGTCGCTTTGCGTAATGACACGCATAAATCGACGACCTGGCTGCAGTGTCCCCTCAAACAGCACCTAGCAGCTTGCGGAGCAAGCTCATTCTGAGCACGCGCCACCCGACAGGTGAGTCTGCACGGAGGACAAGCGACTGTGAACTTGGGCTCCTCCTTTCCTCAACGTCGAGCGGTCCTCGTCCCGATCCTGCCTTTGGTCGATCGACAATCCTCCTCGACCGCGGCACTCTGGAGGGGTTGATTGATACATGCTAACAAAAAGCGTGAAATACGATGCAATAGGATAACAATGTGCGAGGAGAATAAGACGAGCTTAGCAGCAGGAGGACTTGCTCGCCCAGGATGTTCAAACGGAGAACGCTCCTCCGCCTGAACACCCTGAGCGATGCGAAAGGCATGTCTCCTCGTTCGGCGCCCCAGCACGAGGCGCCGGCTGTATCGGCATCCGGGGAAGGGCGACGGGCGTTACGGAGCCATCACCGGCGGGCACCCCTCACCTGTGCAAACAATCCGCCCCTGGATCGACGGCGAGATCGTCCCGGCCTTCGCGATGAAGTCGGCAACCACCTGATCCATCACGTCGCGGGTCGTCGACCGATCGGTCAGATTCGGGTACCCGTCGCCGCCGGCCACCATGAAGTCGTTGGTCGCCAGCAGGTACGTCGCGCTCTCCGAGAGATCCATCGCCTCCGTCGAGCAACTCCCGTCCTCGTTCTGGCGGACGACACTCGTCAGCCGGCTGCCCGGTGCGGCCGTGATGTCGTAGGTAAAGCAGACTCCAGACACCTGTGGGAAGGAGCCGGCTGGCTCCGGCATCGCCTCGACCCCGTGCTCCAGCATCGTCTTCAGCTCGGTGCCGCTGATCTCCGCGGTCGCGACGACGTTGCCGAACGGCAACACCTCCAGCACCTTCCCGCGCGTAATCGCGTTCGCCGGCAGACCAGCCGGGCAAAAGTCCTCCGGGTCGTCCTCGGCCGGGCACGTCAAATCCGCCCGCAGTCCACCGGAGTTCGTGATCGCGACGTCGGCCCCGTAGGTCGTCCGCATCGCGTCGGTCACCACGTCGCCCAGAAGGCTCTCGCACGTCCGGCCATTTTCCGTCCCGCAGGAATCGGCGCGCGGGATCGCGACCGAGGATTGCCCGATCTGCGTTCCCAGGATCGGCTGGAGCTGTGCGTTCAGCTCGTCCAGCTTCGACTGGATCGTCCCGTCCGGCGTCACCCCGATCGTCCACGGCCGGTGGTAGTCCGCCGTCTTGTAGACGACCGACCCCGACCCCGGATCGACCGTCAACCGGACGCGGGTGAACATCACTCCCTTGCTCCGGTTCTCGACCACCAGCACACCGTTCGGCCGCGTGGCGAGCACCTGAGCGTCTGTGTGGTCGCCGATCACCGCGTCGACCCCTGTCACCCCATCGGCCGTCTCGACGACCGGCCCGGTCGGCTCCGTCAGCGTCCCCCCGGTCGCTCCTTGATGCCCCATCGCGACGACGGCCGCGATCCCCTCGCCGCGCAATCGTGCCGCTTCGTCGGTGATCGGGCCGATCGGATCGACCACCTTGTACGGCCCGAAGGCGTTCGGGAAGACCAGCGTCGGCGCGTCGGTGTTCGTGAACCCGATCAGCGCGATCTTCACCCCGTCGACCTCGAAGACCGTCGAGGGCGACCACGCTGCCGGCGTCTTCCCCTGATCGTCGACGACGTTGATCGATAGATACGGGAATTTCGCCAGCGGCTCCAACGTGTCGGTCAGGTACTGGAACCCTTTGTCGAAGTTGTGATTCCCCAGCCCGTCGGCGTCGAAGCCCATCAGGTTCATGACTTCGATCGTCGGCGTATCGCCGAAGAAAGAGGAGATCGGCGGCGTCGCACCGACGGCATCGCCGGCCGTGATCGTCAGGACCAACCCCTTCGCCTCCCCACGGTAGGCGTCGAACCACGGTTTGAGGTACGCCGCGCCGCCCACTGCCGCGCTCTGCGACTCTGCCCCTTCCTCCTCGAAGTCATCTGCCGTCGCCGAGAGCGGCACCAGCTGTCCGTGATAGTCGCTGATGTCGAGGATCGTCACCTCGCGCAGCCGCTCTCCCCCCGCCAGCGCCGAATACAAGATCTGCCCTCGCGCGTTCTGCGGCCCCGGGATGTCGAGCAGGTAGGCAACCGTTGGCGCGACATCGATCGCGCGTACGCCGCTCACCGTCCCGCTCTTGGCGATTCCCGGTCCGCCCGCGATGAACGTCGCGTGGAGGTTGACGTTGTTGGCGAGATCGACGAGGTCCGGCAGATACCCGTGCTGCCCGAAGAACTCCGACGGCGCGATCACCTTGCCGGGCGTCGCCGCGTCGAACTGATACGGCGGCGAGAGCGTCACCACCACGTCGCCGCTCCGCGACGGGTGGAGGGCGTCGGTCCCTGCGACGTCCCGCAGCTCCTCCTTCTTGAACACCCGCGCCACGACCTTCGCGCTCGGGTTGTCCGGATCGGTCAACCCCTCGAAGGTGGCGACGATCTGATCGCGAAGGGCTTCGTACTCCTCCTCCGGCACGACCCCCGTCGGATCGCGGTCGACAAGGTTGACGTAGACCTGCGCGGTCCCGCCAGCCCAGCAGACCTTCAACTTCGGTCCGGTCGGCGGCGCATCGGGATCTGGCGTCTCGGTTGCAGCTGGCTCCGTCACCGGTACCCGGCAATTGGACGTCTGCTCGAAGTCGACGATCCCCGCTTGCTGCAGCACCAACCCGGCGTTGACCGCGTAGTACGCCGGCGCGAATCCGTGATCGGAGGTGATGAAGACCGTCGGCCCTTCGAGCGGGATGTCGCCGCTCAGGAACTTGTAGGTGTTGGCAAGGACCGAGTGCGCCTGCTGATACGCCGAGGCAATGAACCCCTCCCGCGCCTCGACCCGGCCGTCCTTGGTCCCGTCGCCATTCAGATCGTCGTAGAACGGGTTCGGGCGTCCGTCGGCGTTGGTCTGGCTCACCAACCCGAGGAATTGATGACTGAACTCGTCCGTGACCGGATAGCCGAGCAGCATCAGATCGGGCCGAACGTTCAGCGTGCTGGTGATGTAGTTGACGAACTGCTCGTGGGCGTCGGCCCACATCAACCCCTGCTCGACGTACGTCTCTTCGTCGACGATTCCGGCCTCCAAGGGCGCGAAGTCGGCCGCGATCGCCGTCGGGAAGTCCCGCGCCAGCGTCTCGGCAAACCCCATCGGCCCGGCGCAATCGGCGGCGTACGTGCAACCGTGGTACGTCGCATTGACCCGCGACAGCGACGTGAAGTAGATGCGGAACTGCGAGAGGTCCGGCGCGATCTCGATCGCCTTGAGGTAGAACCCCGCCGTCTGCCCGGCACGCTCCCCGGTCAGCGTCACCTTGACGTCCGCCCAATTCCCGGCCGCGAGGTCGGCGACGGCCGTCGCCCCATCCATCGCGGCCGCGACCGGTGAGGCGTGGGCCTCCGGACTCGCCGGTGCGCTTGCCCCGGCCGCCGGCGCGACCAGGACACGGTCGTAGTTCGTCGCTCCGTCGTCGGTCGAGTCGTAGACGTAGAGATCGTAGGCGCGATCGACATTGCTCTCCGGCGGCACGGCGCTATTTGCCTGGCTGAGCCGCTGCTCCATCGCCGGGCTGAACGACTCGGGCACGTTGCTCCAGCCCGCGGCCGGCTGCAGGTCAACCCGCTGATACGACAGATCGAATCGCTCGGCACCGGCCGGTTGTCCCGGCACGTCGTAGTTCGTCAGCACACCCGGATCCGAGAACTCGGTCCGAAAGTCCACGACCGGTCCCTGCAGCGGTGGGTCGTATCCGCCCGCGCCGACCCACTCCACCGCGACGACCGGCTTGCCCGCCCGCTCGGCCGCCTGACCGATCGTATCGGCGTGCAGGACGCCCGGCTGGTACGCGCTCGTCCGGCTGTTGAAGTCCGCCGCGCCTGGCCGATGGAACGTGTTGTTCGTCGAGCCGTGCTCGCCCGGCCAGGTCCCGGGGGCGAGGGTGTGCCATCCCGTTCCCGTATTCGGTGGGAAGCTCTGCAGCATTCCGTTCTCGCCGATCACGCCCCCGGTCAGCGGAGCGGGGACCCCCGCCCCCCAGTAGCGCTCAACACGGTC
>JAXDKI010000463.1:0-7059 GCA_034667245.1 Thermomicrobiales bacterium
GCGAGAACAACGAAGAATGTGATCCAGGCGCCCCTCTCGACGTCGTTGAAGGAGACCCCGGTATCGGTTGCGGCGGCACCGCCCTCGTTACCGACAAAGTCTGCGATGTTATTCAGGTTAGCGCCGAGGAAGCCGACGAGGTTGGCAAGCCCGGTCGTCGACAACCAGACGAGGATCATCAGTGAGGCTGCCCCGGCGATCAAGCCATTGGTCAGCCCGGCGAACTCGCCGCTGACGGCCGCCGTCTTCGCAGCCATCCAACCGCCGATGAAGAACGAGACCAGCGCTGCCACGATTCCATAGATGCCGGCGCCGGTGCCCCAATCGGTGACGTCGGTCCCCGGCTCGAAGGCCGAGGCGCCAATGGCCAGGCCGAGGGCCGTGAAGAGCAGCATCGCGGTCATTGTCGTGGCGACGCCGGCCAGGATCGGTCCCCACTGGACGCGGTTCCTCACCGGCAGAATGGTGTCAGCGACTGCTACGCCCGTCGTCGCGTACTGGGCTCTTCTCACGCCAGCCTCGACGACAACATCTTGCGGCGGCCAGGTGTCGGCTATTCCGCCAGGGGGCGGGCTATCGACCACTCGGTCGCGCGGACTTTCGCTTACCATCGTCCAATTCCTTTCTGTCGTTGCACCGCCGCACCCGAGTTCGTGATGGGCCATCCATGCGAGATTCCGGGCTCGGGCGACAGGCGACCAAGCAACGGCAGCCTGAAATCGCCGCAGAAGTCGTGCCAAATATGGTCAATTGGGTCGAGACGAAGTCGATTTATCCGCACGGGGAAGGCGTTGTCTACACAATTCCGTTCGGGAGGTTGAACGTGGCGAACTCTAAGGCCGCACTTGGCGGAGACCGGCTTCTCAGGTGAGGCGTTCCTCACGTGAGAAGCTGCTCGAGCCTACGCACCGGGAGCAGTGGTTTGCAGGGGTTCAACTCTCGCCGACCGGCGGACGGGGTCGTCCCACCCGCGGGTCGCGCTAGAGTTGCGGCGGAGATGGGCGATCCGGCCAGGTGTCGAGCGGATCGGTGCCGTTTGCGACCTCGGTCCCGTCGTTCACCCCGTCGCCGTCGGTGTCGGCCCGCTCCGGGTCCGTGCCGTAGATGCGGACCTCATCGCCGTCCGTCAGTCCGTCGCCGTCGGTACCGGGGTCGAGCGGGTTGGTACCGTGAGTGACCTCGTCGGCGTCGCTCAGAATGTCTCCCTCGTCGTCGGCGTCACAGGCATCGCCAGCGCCGTCGCTGTCGGTGCCGAGCTGATCCGGGTTGGCAACCGTCGGGCAGTTATCGCCGGCGGTCTTGGTCGATCCTGTTCTCCCGCCCGCCGATCTGATCTTCCCAACGAAAAGCCCGTACACCCAGACCGTTCTTGTCGCATGGGGCACAGAATGAAAGATTCTTACACTGCCCTGTGCCAGGTCCGGGCCCCTCGGCTTCGCCCAACGGGGCGGGTTGGATATGTTGGAAATCTCAGCGAGTTCAGTGAACGTTTCTTTCTTCGACATTTCTTAACATAATTCATATTCAGGTCATGCATATTCACGAAAAGAATGAAAGAAACAAACCTTTTGGTAGAGAAGTGTTGGCATACATTCTGCTTACTGCTTCTTCGTCGGCTCGACCGGAGCCGTCCCGCGACGGGTCGGCTGAAAAGCGCACTGGCGAGCGAAGCGAAGACACGTCGCTGATGGACGAGTGCGGGCCTCGCGGCGACTCGTTTCGCGGTTAGAGGATCGGATCGGCACGACGGGATGATCGACGTCATGAGCGGACCGGACAGGCGGAGAGATGGCACGGCGGCGGCAACGGTCGACGTGCTGATCCCAACCTGCGGCCGGAAGACGGGACTGGCCGTGGTGCTGACGAGTCTGCTGGGTCAGACGTTCCCAGACTTCGACGTGGTGATCTCCGATCAGACGGCCGACGACGGCGTGTACCTCGACAGCATCGAGATTGGGACCCTGGTGCAGGCGCTACGTCGCCGCGGTCACCGCGTCGAGCTGCGTCGCCACCTGCCGCGACGCGGGATGGCGGAGCAACGCCAGTTTCTGCTCGAACGGAGTCGCGCGCCCTACGTCCATTATCTCGACGACGACGTCCTGCTCGATCCACCCGTGCTCGGACGGATGCTCGACGTGATCCGCAGCGAGGGGTGCGGCTTCGTCGGCGCGGCGGCGGTCGGCCTCCAATTTCTGGAGGACGTCCGCCCGCACCAGCAGGAGATCGAGGTGTGGGTAGGACCGGTCGCGCCCGAGCCGTTCACCCCCGAGACGGTGCCGTGGGAGCGGCACCTGGTCAACAACGCTGCCAATCCTCTCCACCTGGAGGAAAGACTGACACCGAACGGCGAGGTGGTCCGATACAAGGTGGCGTGGATCGGCGGCGCCAACGTCCTCTATGACCGGGCCAAATTGCTCGACGTCGGCGGCTTTCGGTTTTGGCCGCGGCTCCCCCGCGAGCACGCGGGGGAAGAAGTCGTGGTGCAGTGGCTCTTGATCCGGCGCCACGGCGGCTGCGGCGTCCTGCCGAGCGGCACCTATCACCTCGGACTGCCGACGCAGGTGGCAGACCGGACGCGGAACGCGACGGAGTTGTTCGCCGATCTGATCATGGAAACCGAGTGGCCGAGAGAAGCGACGGCGAACGACTCTCGGCCAGTCCCTCGTGCGGTGCATGCTCGGGTACGGGAAGAGCCCGTCGATCGGTCGACGAGCGTGCCCAATCAGGTGGGTTCGGCGGCAGCTTCTGGTTTCGCTCCGGCCGAGGGTTGATGCGAAGACGCCCAATAGCGGCGCGGGGTTGAGCGGGAAGCCCCGTCCCGTTCCGGGTCGTTCTTCCACCCAGACGATTCGACATCGCAGTTGAGACACGCGAAAGGTCGCGGCGCTTCGCGCCTGCCTGACACGTGTTGGCATCGAAAAGCGAGGACCGCGGTGCAGACAGCAAAGTTGGCGACCGTCGTTCCGTTGCAGAGGCGAGCAGAGCGGCCTCCGAATGTCGAATCGGCCGCATTGGCGGCACTGGTCGGGCGCAAGGCAACCCTAACCGCTGCCCTCGACGACATGTGCGCGCGGGCAAGCAACCTGAGCGAGGCCGCGACCATCATCATCGACGCGCTCCGGGCCGGAGGGCGGGTCCTGATCGCCGGCAACGGGGGCAGCGCGGCCGAGGCACAGCACTTTGCGACGGAGCTCGTCGGTCGCTTCAAGCGGGACCGGGACGCCTATGCGGCGATCGCGCTGACGGCCGACACGGCGATCCTGACCGCGCTCGCCAACGACTTTGGCTACGAGGAGGTGTTCGCCCGGCAGGTGGTGGCGTACGGGCGTCGCGGCGACGTGCTGGTCGCGTTCAGCACGAGCGGCGAGTCGGAGAACCTCATTCGGGCCGCGCTGACCGCGAGGAGTCGGGAGATTGTGGTCGTTGCCGTGACGGGCGGGCGGCCGAGCCGTCTGACCGCGGTCGCCGATCTCGCGATCCGGGTCCCGGTCGTCGACACGCCGCTTGCTCAGGAATTGCACACGGTCGTCCTCCACGTCATCTGCGACCTGGTGGAGTCGTCGCTGGCGGCGCAGGCATGATGAGGAGTCGGGGATGAAGGGGTGCGCACTGTTCATTGACCGCGATGGGACGCTCGTCGAAGCGCGTCACTACCCGTCGCGCCCGGATCAGCTGGTCGTCTACCAGGGGGTAACGGCGGAGTTGCGGCGGCTGCAGGCGGCCGGGTTCCGGCTGGTCCTCATCACGAACCAATCGGGGCTCGCCCACGGGTATTTCACGACCGCGGATCTCGACCGAATGCACGAGTACCTCCGCGACGAACTCGGCCGAGAGGGCGTATCGATCGACGGCATCTACTTTTGCCCGCATCACCCCGCGGGCGCGGTGACCGAACTGGCGGTGGAGTGCGACTGCCGGAAACCGCAACCCGGCATGCTGCTCCGCGCCGCGGGCGACCTCGACCTTGACCTCGCCTGCTGCTGGTTCGTCGGGGACATTCTCGACGACGTCGAGGCAGGCAATCGGGCTGGGTGTCGCACGGTCCTCGTCGACCTTGGGACCGAGCGCGTCCCTGAACGCCCCGCTCGTCGTCCGACCTACGTTGCCCGCGACACCGTCCACGCCCTGCGCATCATCGAGGCCGTCGAGGGCATCACTCCAACCGCCGAGCTTGGATATCGACCGCCCGCGTGGGATGCGGATGCGGTCGGTTCGCGACAGATGGCGACCACACCCGCGCATGGTCTCGTCGAGGCCCGGGCTTAGAAGGAAGTAGCGCCATGCCACAGCCTTACGCCGAACTGACCGCACTCGACGTCGTTCGCGGGTTCCAAGGACTGCGCGCCCTCGTCGTCGGCGACGCGATGATCGACTGCTACCTCGACGGCGTCGCCACGCGGCTGTGCAAGGAGGGCCCGGTGCCGGTTCTGGTGAAGGCCGGCGAGCACCACGCGCCCGGCGGCGCGGCGAACGTCGCGGTCAACCTCCGTGCCCTGGGGGCGGAGGTCGTCTTCGTCGGCCTGGTCGGCCGGGATCCGGCGGCGGGCGAGTTACGGGCGGCGTTGCGGGAACGCGGCGTCGACGATAGCTGGCTGGTCGAGGACGCGGACTGCGCGACGATACGAAAGACGCGTGTCCTCGCCGATGACCAGTACCTGGTCCGCCTGGACGAGGGCGAGACGCGGAGCTGCAGTGACGACGGCCGGCGACGGGTGCTTCAGGCGGTGGAAGCGGCGTTCCCCCGTTGCGACCTTGTGGTCGTGCCCGATTACGGCTACGGCGTCGCCTCGGAAGTGATGATCGCCGAACTGCGGCAACTCAGGACGAGCCGCGCGATCCCGTTCGCGGTCGACGCCAAGGACGTCCGCCCGTTTGCGAAGGCCGGCGCGACGGTGGTGACGCCGAACTTCGCCGAGGCCTGCGTGACGATCGGGGAGCCGCCACCCATAGGTTCGCGCTCCGTCGAGCCGGCTCTCGCCGAGCGGGTCGGGCGCCGTCTCCTCGAGGTGATCGACGCCGAGTACGCGGCGGTGACGCTCGCGGGGGACGGGGTGATGTTGGTTGGCCGGAACGGGGTGGCGGACCATCTGCCGGCACACGCCGTGGCCCATGCCGGCGACGTTGGAGCGGGTGACACGTTTACGGCGGCGATGGCGCTGGCGCTCGCCTCCGGCGCCGACCCAGTTCAGGCCGCACGGATCGGGATCGACGCCGCCGGAATCGCGGTCACGCAGCGGCGAACATCGGCGGTACAGCATCGGGAGCTCCTGCGGCGGGTCAGTCTCGACGGACCGGTGCCGAGCGCGCCGCTGAAGACACTGGCGGCGATCCTCGACGCAGAACGCTACGCCGGCAAGACAATCGTCTTCACGAACGGGGTGTTCGACATTCTCCACGCCGGCCACGTCCAGATCCTGCAGCGGGCGAAGCGACTGGGCGACGTCCTGGTCGTCGGTCTCAACAGCGACGCCAGCGTGCGGCGGCTGAAAGGGGAGGCCCGTCCGATCAACCACGAGCGCGACCGGTTAGCCCTCGTCGCCGCGCTCGACCCGGTCGACCACGCGATCCTCTTCGAGGAGGACACGCCGGCCGATCTCATCCGCGCCTTGCGACCCCACGTCCATGTCAAGGGCGGGGACTACACGGCGGAGTCATTGCCGGAGATCGACGCCGTGCGCGAGGTCGGCGCGCGAGTCGAGATTCTCTCTCTGGTCGAGGGACGGAGTACGACGAACGTGATCCGGAAGATCGTCACGCTGGCGGCGGACGGTCTGATCGAGGCCGCGCCATGATCGACGAGCGCTGGCAAGCGGCCCGGCGGGTGCTCGCGGTTCGCCTCGACAACCTGGGCGACGTCCTGGTCACGACGCCGGCGATCCATGCGATCAAGTCATCAGTCCCGGGCGCCGAGATTACGCTGCTCGCCAGTCCGGTCGGGGCGCAGGCCGGGAAACTCAACCCCGACGTTGCCGACGTCATCGTTTACGAGGCGCCGTGGGTCGATCCCTGGCGCCGGCTGCCGCATGAGAGCGCGCGCGTGCAGGCGATGATCGAGACGATCCGCGATCGGCAGTTCGACGCGGCCGTGATCTTTACGTCATTCCGCCAGAGCTCGTTGCCGGCAGCGTTCCTCTGCTACCTCGCCGACATTCCGCTCCGCCTGGCCGCTTCGCGCGACGCGCCCGGTTCGCTTCTGACGAACCGGCACTACCACCCGGATCGCTCGATGCACGAGGTAGAACGAGGTCTGGATCTCGTCGGCGCGGTCGGACTGAGGACGGACGAGGTAGATCTCGTCTTGGGCGTGCCGCCGGCGGCGAGACGGCAGGTCGACGAGTGGCTTGCGACGATCGGCGGTCGTCGTTCGAGAGCTCACGCCTCTCCGCTCATCGTCGTGCATCCCGGCTGCAGCATGCCGGCGCGGACCTACCCGTGGCAGCAGTTCGCGGAGGCGATCGCGCTCCTCGTCGAGTCGCTCGGCGCGACCGTCGTTCTGACCGGGGTCGAGGAGGAGCGGGAACTCGTCGGAAACATCGTCGACGCGCTGCCCCGGCATGTCCGGTCTTCGGTGCACCCGACCACCGGCAAGCTTGCGTTCCCGGAGTTCTGTGCCTTGATTGAGGCTGCCGATCTTGTCGTCACGAACAACACCGGGCCGATGCACGTGGCGGCGGCGGTGAAGACGCCGGTGGTGGCCCTTTTCGCGCTCACGAACCCGCCGGAGCAGTGGGGGCCCTGGCGCGTTCCCCATCGTCTGCTCTACCAGGAGGTCCCGTGCCGATTGTGCTACAGCCGGGTCTGCCCGCACGATCACGAGTGTCTGCGACTGGTGACGCCCGCGCAGATTCTGGATGCCGCCACGGAGCTCCTCGACGGGCAGGGTAGCTGCACCCCCATGACCGTTGGGGCGGCGGATGCGTCTGAGGAGCTGGCGCTAGCGGGAGCCGTGCGGCCATGAGCGGGTGGTTGGAGGCGCGGAACCTGCTGGCGGTGCGGCTCGACAACGCGGGAGACGTGATCATGCTCGGGCCGGCCTTGCGGGCCGTCAAGGAGACGTCG
>JAXDKI010000464.1:0-3414 GCA_034667245.1 Thermomicrobiales bacterium
CGTAGGCGCCAGTGGCACCGATGTGCTCGGCGACCTGAGAGGGGAAGAGCTCGGTGAACGGTTTGCTGACCGTGTTGATCTTGATCCCGGTCAGCTCCTCCCACTTCGGCCCGGAGAAGATGGTCGGGTCCTGCGACTGGAGACCGTCCTCCCAGACGACGTTGAGGGTGGTCCCCGTGAACTGCTGGGCGGCGGCGACGGCAGCCTCGGCCGAGTCGCCGGTCTGCTGCAGGCGCGCCTGGGCGGCGTTGACGGCGGCCGGCGTGAAGGCGGTAAAGGCCGTGGCAGCAGTGGCCGCTACTGCACGGGCAGCAAATGGCGAGGCCGCGGCGCCCGCGGCGCGTTTGACGAAGGAGCGACGATCGAGCCGGGACTGGACAAACTTGGCCAGCATCTCCCGCTGGCGCGGATCGAGATCGTGAGCCATGGTCTCATCCTCTCCTTGCCCGCGTGTGCGGGCCGCCGTGCTCCTGGTCGCGCACCCACGCGGCCGACGAAAACCGGAGCCGAACTGGAGGAGTCGTCAGTCGTCAGTCGTCAGTCGTCAGACGCGAGTGGCGAGTGGCAAGTGGCAAGTTCACGGCCGTCGATCGCTGCAGTTGCTCTCCGTTCTGACGACTGACGACTGACGACTGACGACTAGCGACGGCGCAGCGCCGTAATGCCCTCGGCGAGCGCCTGCTGGTAGATCCAGACGTCGCCCCAGTAGGCGACGGCGCGGAATCCCCGTCTGATCCATTCCCGCCCGACGTCGACACTCCCCGCCATGATCCCGGCGACCTTGCCGTGCGCGTTGCAGGCGGCGACGACGGTATCGACGGCCTCCTGGAAGCGCGGGTGGTCGAACTGGGCGGGGATGCCGAGCGACTGGGTGAGATCGAAGTGGCCGATCCAGAGACAGTCGATCCCGTCGACGGCGGCGATCGCCTCCGCGTTCTCGACACCCTTGGCGGTCTCGATCTGGGCGATCAGCATGATCTCGGCGTTGGCGCTGGCCATCTTCGCGGTGACGTCGCCGCCGGTGTAGTCGTCGTGGGCGACGCCGAAGGCGGTGCCGCGTCCGCCCTCCGGGAAGTACTTGGCGGAGCGGACGATGAGCTTGGCCTGCTCGACGTCCTCGACCATCGGCACCATCAGCCCCATCGCGCCGACGTCGAGCGGGCGAGAGAGGAGGTGGTACTGGGTGGCCGGAACGCGGACCATGGGGACCGTGTCGGCCGCGCGGGTCGTCGCGACGAGCATCCGGATCGTCTCGATACTCCAGCCGGTGTGCTCCATGTCGAAGATGACGAACTCGGCACCGGCGGCGGCGGCGGCACGGCCGATCCCGGTCGTGTTGAACTCGAAGACCATCGTCCCGATCGCGTGACCGCCCTCGGCGAGTGTCCGCTTGACCCCGTTCTCTCTCATCGTCCTCCCTGCCCGTCGCGAAATCTCTGCAGTTTTTCCTGGAACGCCGGCACGTTCACCACGTCCTTGTTGACCACGTACTTCGGCACATTGCCTGAGGCGATCGCGAGCATGCTCTCCATCGCGCTGCGACCGGTGATGTAGGCCCACTCGTCGGTCCAGCAGAGGGCGTGCGGCGTCACGATCACGTTGTCGAGGGCGAGGAGCGGGTCACCGGGGTCGATCGGCTCCTGCTCGTAGACGTCGAGGGCCGCGCCCCGGATCCGGCGCTCGGTCAGCGCCAGGGTCAGTGCCTCCTGATCGACGATCGGTCCGCGGGCGGTATTGATCAGGAAGGCGGTCGGTTTCATCAGGGCCAGACGGTCGGCACTGAGGAGGTGACGGGTTTCTGGCGTCAGGGCGCAGAGGACGACGACGAAGTCGGCGGTCGAGAGGAGCGTTTCGAGGTCGACCAACTCGACCCCGAGCTCGGCGGCGCGAGCGGGATCGACGTAGGGATCGAAAGCGATCGGCTGGAGATCGAAGGGCGAGGCGAGACGGACGACCTCACTCCCGATGTTGCCGAGGCCGATCAGACCGAGTTTCTTGCCGGTCAGACCATAACCCATCAGCTCGAGTTTGCGCGTCCAGCCTTCGCCGGCGCGCGTGGCGCGATCCTGCTCGAAGAGACGATGCGTCAGCGCCATCAGGAAAGTCATCACAACCAGCGCTACCGGGCGGCGCACACCGTCAGGAGTGATCGTCAGGGCGACGCCGCGAGCCGTACAGGCGGGGACGTCGACGCTGTCGTAGCCGACGCCGTAGCGGGCGATGACCGCGAGGCGATCGGCACCTTTGAGGGTCGCCGCGGTCACCCGCGGAGCGAGGACCGCCAGCCCGTCGTAGCCGCGGATCTGATCGGGACCGAGCTCGCGGCTGTTTTCGGCCAGGAACTCGTATTCGATCTCCGGTCTGCCTTCGAGGAGACCGAGACCGATGTCGCCGAAACCGAGCGTCCCGTCCGGATTCAGAAAATCGCGCGTAAGACCGATGCGAAACATTGCTGCTGTTGCCTCATGTTCTATTCGGTGAGTCGTCAGTCGTCAGTCGTCAGCGGTTTGCGCCGGGCTGCTCCCAGACGAGGGGGCGATCAGTACCAGGAGCGACCACTAAGCGAGAACTTCTTCTGACGACTGACGACTGACGACTGACGACTGACGACTGACGACTGACGACTCCGTTAGCGGACCGAAATGCCGCCATCGACGAAGAAATGGGCGCCGGTGGCGAATTTGGACTCGTCGGAGGCGAGGAAGACCGCGATACCGGCCATGTCCTCCGGTTCGCCGGCACGGCCGATCGGGTGTAAGGCCCGCAGCTGCTCCGCGGTGACCGGGTCGTCGAAGAGCGGCTGGGTGAGACTGGTGCGGATCGAGCCGGGGACGATGCCGTTGACGCGAATGCCGAATTGCGCGAGGTCGGCAGCCATCACCCTGGTCAGCCCCATCACCCCGGCCTTGGATGACGAGTAGGCGTGCCAGCCGGCGCCGCACATGGTGAGACCGGTGGGAGAACCGGCGTTGATGATCGAGCCGCCGTTGCCGGCCTCGATCATCAGGCGGGCGCCGTGCTTGCAGGAGAGGAAGACGCCGCGGAGGTTGACGGCGTGCGTGCGCTCCCAGACCTCGAGCGGGAGCTCGTGGACCGGCGCGTCCTCGCCGATGAGCTGAACGGCGGCGCAGGTGTAGAGGACGTCGAGGCGACCGTAGCGCTCCTTGATCTGGGCGAAGGCGCGCTCGACACTCGCCTCGTCGGTGACGTCGGTTGCGAGCGGGAAGGCCCCCTCGCCGATCTCGGCGGACGCGGCGGCGAGGCCACGCTCGTTACGATCGATCATGCCAACGACCGCGCCCTCGCGGACGAAGGCACCGGACGCGGCACGGGCGATGCCGCTGGCGGCACCGGTAATCACGCAGACCTTTCCCTCGAGACGACCCACCTACGAAACTCCTTCACGCGATTGAG
>JAXDKI010000465.1:0-10825 GCA_034667245.1 Thermomicrobiales bacterium
GTCGCCGATCACGACCGCGCCGCCCTCGCGCGCGAAGCCGAATGCGGCGGCCCTGCCGAGCCCCTTTCCGGCACCCGTGATCACGACCACCTTGTTCTCGAACCTCCGATTCCGATCAGTCATCGCACTGCCTCTCCACGTGTCCGAATGGTACGAAAGCGATGTCTCGACAAACTCGACATGGCGGTGAATCCGCCGTCCCACGCGAAGCCCGCGGGCGGAGTCGAAGGATCATGCTCCGATGCGGTGTGCGCCCCGATCCAACCTGCCGCTACAACCTCGGGTAGTTCAGCCTCGCCCCCGCGATCGCCATCTCCCCCTTTGTCAGGTGCCACCGCGAGAGGCTCGCCACCACCAGCGTCTTCCGGTCTGGACCGCAGAAAGCGACGTTGGTCGGCGTCGCGAAGGTGACGCCCTGCCAATCGCTTGCCAGCACCGCCAGCTCACCGTCCGGTGTGACGCGGTAGATCACGTTCGGCGTGTAACAGGCGATGTAGAGGTTTCCCGCCTCGTCGAACGCGATTCCGTCCGGCACGTTGTGCGGTAGCTCGACGACCGTTTCGATCGCCCCCGCGGAGCCGTCCGCTTCGATCGCGATCCGCACGATTGCCGGCATCTGCGAGACGACCGCGTAGAGGTGCGAGCCGGTCGGGTGCACCGCCAGGCCGTTCGGGAAGTTCGTGACCCTGTCGGACCAAACCTCGGTCTCGCCGCCGGGCGCGATCCGATAGATGCAGCCACAGTTGCCATTCCAGGTGCCGGAGTCGCCGACGTACAGGTTGCCGGCTTGATCGAACGACGGATAGTTGGGCGTCTGCATTGGCCGGGCCGGCGCGCCGCTCGAGTAGACGCTCACCTCACCGGTTTGGGTAATCTTGAAGACTTGGTGCGTCGCGAGCTCGCAGGCGTAGACGTTCGAATCGGCGTCTAGGCAGATCCCGAGGATCAAACCGCCCGTGCTCGCGATCTGCCGGTGCGTGCCGTCAAGTTCGACCCTGTAGATCTGCCCCGCCTCGCCACCGGCGTAAATCTCGCCATTCGGGCCGGCCGCGACTCCCTCCGGGTGGTCGAGTCCCTCGATAAACGGCGAGAAGTCGGTGATCCGCATCAGGGACGGTTCTGGCAGGGCCGTCGTGACGTCCCAAACGCCGTGTGCCATGGTGGTCTACTCCGCCGTCGTGACCCGGCCGCGCGGGTCGATACCGGTGACGCCTTTTGCCGATTCGTAGAAGACGGCGCGCAGCTCCGCCGCGGCCGATTCGCCCGGTTGCAGGGTGCGGTGAGTGCCGGTCTTCTCCATCACGTTGACGAGCCCTTGGCCGGGGTAGCTGGTGCCCGGCTCGATCGCCATCACGTACACGCACCGGTACCACGGGAATCCCGGCGAGGCGTGCATCTCTTGCCAGAACCAGGCGTGGGGGAATGCGGCTACCGGCCAGACCATCCCGACCCCGAACCCGAGGTCCGCGTTCGTGATGCCGTACCAGGCGTGCTCGTCGTCATATTCGGCGAAGTACCCCAGCATCGCCCGCTGCGCGTCCGGACCCGGCACGGCCGAGAGGTCGAGTTTCTGATCGCCACGACCGCCGGCAGGCCAGCGGTAGGTTCGCCCCGCATCGATCGGACTGTGCGGGTGCTCGTAGGCATCGTCGCTAATCAGCGACATGGCGTTGGTGTCGATCCGGCAGGCGGCGCTGAGGAAGGGCGCACCGAATGCGGGGTGGTGACCCCACATGTAATCGATCGCCTCGCCGCCCTCGTTGGAGATCCGTTCGTTCAGAGACAGCACCGGCTGTCCGGATTCGACACGCATCGCGCGCTCGAGCCGGAGCGGACTGCGGGCCAGCCGGACGCACAACCGCAGCTCGACGGCATTCTTCTCTTCGACGATGTCGTAGTCCCAGGCGAGCATCGACGCTTCGCCGTGGAAGTTGAGCTCGACGCCCTTGTAGTCGCAGGGACCGCCGCCGCTTGGGAAGATCTCTTGCCAGCCACCTTCGTACGCCTCGATCCAGGCCACGGCGGAGCTAGACGCGGACGGATGCCCTCCGCCCGGTCGCCGCAGCCCCCACGGGCTTTTCCAGAGGACGTCGATTCCCTTCGGTTTGTAGATCAGCTCGTAGATGTCGGCGCCCTTGTCGACCAGCACGGTTGCGGCCAGCAGATCGTTCTCCAACCGGACCGCTCGCACGCCGCGAGCGAGCGTGAGCTCGGTGATGAATGCGCTTCCCATCACTGCCACTCCCGGCTCTGAATCACGATCCGCTTGCGCACCCGGTGGTAATAAACGGCGACCAGCATCAGGATGCCGGTCACCACGAGTTGTTGGGTGATGTGGACCTCCATCATCCGCATTCCCTTGCCGGCCATCCCCAGGATCGCAACCCCGAGCACCGCGCTCAGCAGTCGCCCCTCACCGCCCGCCAGGCTGACCCCGCCGAGCACCACGGACGCGATCACGATCAGCTCGAACCCCTGCACGCCGGCGTCGAAGTACCCCGTACCAGTCTGCGAGGCGACCAGCATCCCCGCCAGCGCGGCCAGCGTGGCCGACGCGACGAACAGGAGAAACTTGGTCCGCTGAACGTTGATCCCGGAGACGCGCGCGGCCTGCGGGTTGCCGCCGATCGCATAGATGTTGCGCCCGAACTCGGTCTGAGTGAGCACCACGTAGGCGAGGATGATCGGTACCAGCGCGATCAAGCCCGGCACGGGGATCGGCCCGAGGTCGGACGACCAGAGCTTGGTGAACCCGGTGAAACCATTCTCGTCGACCACCGGCGTCTTCTCGGTGTAGACATAGACGAGCCCGCGGATCGCGAACATCGCCCCCAGCGTTGTCATCAGCGAGTCCATGCGCTGCACGGTCACCAGGTAGCCGATGATCATCCCGACCAGCGGCCCCGTCATCAACCCGGCGAAGATCCCGATCCACATGCTGTCCGCCCGGTTGAATACGTCGACCGTCACCACACCGGTGAACGCCAGCATCGAGCCGATCGTCAGATCGAGCTCCCCGGCCACCAGCAGCAACGTCATCCCGACGCCGCAGATGAGGTACGGCGAAATTTGCCGGAGCAGGTCCCAATAGACCGCGGTTTGCCGCGAGGACGGCTCCAGAACCATGAAGAACCCAACGACCAGCCCGAGAAAGACGAGAAGACTCAGGTCTTCATAGCGGGCGGCGCGGGCGAAGAGGCGCTTCCACTCCGGCACGTCGTGGGTTGGCGGCGCCACTGACGGTTCGATTGCAGCCATTACCCGCTCACTCCGATGCTCTGGGCTATTGCTGCACCTACCGGGGGTGGTTCGGCGATCGTGCCCGCTGCCGCCTGAACCAGTTTCTCCTGCGTCGCCTCCGCGCGGCTGAACTCGGCGGTGATACGACCTTCCCGGACCACGAGAATGCGATCGGAGATCCCGAGGATTTCGGGGATCTCGGTCGACATGAAGAGCACCGCCATCCCCCGGTGCGCCATCTGGTCGATCAGGCGATAGATCTCGGCTTTGGACCCGACGTCGATCCCGCGCGTCGGTTCGCAGAGGATGAGGGCTTTCAGGTCGCGCATCATCCAGCGCGCCATCAGCACTTTTTGCTGGTTGCCGCCGCTCAGCAGCCGCACCTTCTGCCGCAGGGAGGGCGTTTTGATCGCCAGCCGCTTGACGTAGTCGGCGGCCGCGCGGGCCTCCTTGAGCGGGTGCAGCCAGCTAAAGGCGGAGAACTTGTCGAGCGAGGCGATCGTCATGTTCTCTTTGACGGAGAGCGGCAACACCAGCCCGTCTTCTTTTCGACTCTCGGTCAGCAGCCCGAGTCCCTTGTCGATCGCGTCCGCCGGCGAGTGCGGTTTCAACGCCTGACCATCGACCGTGACGTTCCCGACGCGATTGTTCGCCCCGAAGAGCACCCGGCCGATCGTGTTGATGCCGGCACCCATGAGGCCGAAGACCCCGACCACCTCGCCGACATGGACGGTGAAGTTGAGGTCGTAGACCCCGCTACCTCGCACGTTCTCGACGACCAACAGCGGACGGCCGATCTGCGGCAGCGTCTTCGGGAAGAGGTCTTTCAGCTCGCGCCCGACCATCCAGGTCACGATGTCGCCCGGTCTCGTCTGCGCAATTGGCTTCGTGACCACGCGCTTACCGTCGCGGAAGACCGTGACACGGTCGGCGATGCGGTAGATTTCGTCGAGCTTGTGCGAGACGTAGATGATCGCGACGTTGCGCCGCTGCATCTGCTCGATCACGCCGAAGAGTCGCTCGACTTCCGCCGGGCTCAATGCGGAGGTCGGCTCGTCCATGATCAGGATCTGCGCCTGCCGGGATAGGGCGCGCGCGATCTCGACGAGCTGCTGCTCAGCCACGCGGAGTTCGCCGACCGGCCGGTCCGGGTCGATGTTCAGTCCGAGTTCCCGCAACAGATCTCGGGTGCGTCCCCTGAGCGCTTGCCAATCCACGAAGCCGACGCCCGTCTTTGGGTAGGCACCGAGGAAGACGTTCTCCGCCACGCTCAGACCAGGGACCAGGTCGAGCTCCTGATAGACAACCTTGATGTGCCGCGCGATCGAGTCGGCCGGTGACTTGAAATCGACCTCCTCGCCGTTGACGAACATCGTGCCGCCGTCGCGCCGGTAGAGTCCCGCCATGATCTTGATCATGGTGCTCTTGCCGGCGCCGTTCTCGCCGACCAGTGCGTGGACCTCGCCTGGGAGCAGGTCGAAGTCGACGTCGTCGAGTGCGACCACACCCGGGAAGACCTTGCGGATGCCCTTCATTTCGAGCGCGAGCATGGTGGGGTGGGCGAGCGGCTCCGTTTGCGACGTTGACTCGGTCACGCGTATCAGTCCTCGTGCGTCGCCCGGCGTCGGACCGAGTCGAAGAAGATCGCGGCCAGGATGACGATGCCGGGGATCGCGGTTTGCCAGTTCGGGTTGTAGCCTAGCAGGGTGATGCCGTTGTTGAGCGTGCCGAGCAGCAGCGCCGCGAACAGCGTGCCGACGAGCGTGCCCTTCCCGCCAGCGAGGCTCGCTCCGCCGAGCAGCACCGCGCCGATCACCTGGAGCTCGAACCCGAATCCGGCGTTGTTCTGGCCGGAGTTCATCCGGGCAATCAACATGAACGCGCTCAGCGACGCCAGCATGCTTGTCAGCACGAAGCAGGCGACTTTCACCTTGTTGACCGGGATGCCGGCCAGCGCGGCCGCCTTCGGGTTCCCGCCGACGGCATAGACGTAGCGGCCAAACGTGGTCCGGGTCAGGAGCAAGGTGAAGATCGTGAAGACCACGGCCAGCACGACGACCGGCCACGGGATTCGGATCGGCTCGGTAATGAATGCCCCATTGAAAACCTGTTTGAACGACGACAGTTTATGGTCGTTCTGAACCGCGGCGCTCGTGGTTGTGTACGCCGCGCCGCGGATGATCGAGAGCATGCCGAGCGTGACGACGAAGGAGCTGATCCCGAGCCACAGCGTGAGACCGGCGTTGATCAGGCCGATGACCGCGCCGACCGCCAGCGCGAAGAGCAGGCCGAGTAGCAAGCTTTCGTGCCGGTTGAGCTCCTGCATCGCGATCACGCCGATGAAGGCCTGCATCGACCCGACCGAAAGGTCGACCTCGCGCGCGATGATCAGTAACGTCATCCCAATAGCGGTCATCGCGACGAGCGAAACGGTGCTGAGGAGCGTTCCGATATTGCGGTTCGACCAGAAAACATCAGACGCGTTCGCGAGATACATCCAGAGCACGGCGACGATCAGGAATAGCACGCCTTGCGTCGACGTCAATATCTGACGCACGAAGTCGATGGTGGAGTTGCCGCGTCGCTCTTTCAGTTCAAGCTCGTTCGCGGAAATGCTCGGAGCGGTCACGGCAATAGGCCTCGGCGAGTAGTCGCGGATCGGTTACCGGTGGAAGAGTGGAATTGGACGCGCTCGGCTCCGTTACGCGCGTAACGGAGCCGAGTTGCCCGCGCTCACGCGTGAGCGCGGGCAGGAACAGCTATTTCTCGCCCTCGACGGATATGCCTGCGATCGCCTCGAAGATTGGCGAGTAGGTTCCGTCGTCATTCCGTGTGTAGTAGTCGGCGAGGTTGTCGGCCGTGACCGGGGCCGACGGCGCGATTAGGTGAGCCGGAAGCTCGACGCCGTTGAACGCCGCCACACCAGCATCGATGATCAGGCGTCCCTGGTACTCGGGGAACATGGCCGCCGAGACCTTGTATGGTCCACCCTCCATCAACGCGTCCTTGCAGGCGTTGCCCTCGCAGCCGAAGCCGACGACGAGCAGGTTCGCCATGTCGAGACCGGCCGCTTCGTAGGCCTGCATGCCGCCGAGCGCCGAGTCGTCGTTGATGCCGAAGATCACGTTGACGTCCGGGTGCGCGGTCAGCGCATCGGAGGCAACCTGAACCGCCTTATCCTTGAGACCCTGGCCATCGACCGACTGCGCCACGGTGGCGTTGTCGCCGAGAACCGACGTGATGCCATCGATGAAACCGGTGGAGCGGGCGACGGTGGTCGTCAGCGCCGGAAGTCCGACGTCGAGGATGACGGCTTTGCCGTCGAGGTTGGTGTTGGCATACTCGCCGGCCCAGACGCCGACCTTGTAGCCCGCGGCGTAGTCGTCGATCGAGACCAGCGTGGTGCAGCCGTCGGTCGGCGAGGACTCGCAGATGATCGGCTTACCGGAGGCCGCAACTTCCGTGATCTTCGGGCCCGAGGCCTCTTCGTTGACCGGCGTGAAGTTCAGGACGTCGACGTTCTTGGAGACGTAATCGTCGACCGCCGCCAGCGATGCCTGCAGGTCGAGATTGGCATCGTTGATCGTGAAATTGATGCCGTACTCGGCGGCGCGGGCCTGCTCGCCCTTGGTCAGGTTCTGATACCACTCATGCACAAGGTAATTGGTGACGTGACCGACGTTGACCGGCTTCTGCCAGTCCGCCGGAAGCGCCGCCGGGTCCATCGCGCGGACGATGGCGTCCCCTTCGGAGCCTGCGGTTGGCGAGGCGGCGGGTGTGCCATCCTGAGCGACAGCGATCTGACCGAACGATAGGACCATTGCCAAAGCGATCGCGAATTGCGCGATCCAGCGGGTTCGGGTGTTCTGCTTCACGAAACCCTCCTCGAACGACCGATACGTGACGTTGCGCGTGTGTTAACCCGCTACGGGCACGGGCACGATTGCGAACCCGCGCCACATGAATCGTCTGGCGGCGCCACCTCCTTTCATCGCGTCAGTCATCTCCCGTTGAAGCCGGGGGTACGCTTTTCCATGAACGCGCCGATCCCCTCGCGGGCATCCTCCGAGGCGTAGAGCGTCGCCGTCATTCCCATTTCCTGGGTGATCGCGGTAGCCAGGCTTGCGTTCAGTCCATCGTTGACCAGTTGTTTGGCCATCTGTACGGCGAGCGGCGCCCGTTCAAGAATGCGGTCCGCGAGCTGGTGCGCGGCCTCCATCACCTGATCCGCCGGCACAACGCGGTTGACGATTCCCAGCGTCGCGGCCTCCGCGCCGGTGATGAAATCCCCGGTCATGAGCAGCTCTTTGGCTTTGTTGCGCCCGACGAGCCGGGTCAGACGCTGGGTGCCTCCGCCACCGGGGAGGAGTCCCAGCTTGGATTCTGGCAACCCCATTTTCGCATTCTCGGCCGCGACGACGAGGTCACAGGCGAGCACCAACTCGAACCCGCCCCCGAGCGCGAACCCGTTCACGGCCGCGATGGTCGGTTTCCGAAAGCTCTCGAGCCGGTCGTACATCCGCCGGCCGAGACGCTGGAAGTTCACGTAGTCGGTCACGGTGATGCCGAAGTACTCGTTGATGTCGGCGCCGGCCACGAACGCACGGCCTCGCCCCGTGATGATGACGATTTCGACAGCGCCATCCGCATCAAGTTCGTCGAGCGCGGAGATCAGGTCGCCAAATGTCTGGCTGTCGAGCGCGTTGAGTCTGTCCTCGCGGGTGAAAGTAAGAACGGCCTTGCGGTTCGTGCGCTCGATTTCGAAATTCAGGTACAACAGTCGTCGCTCCGTGGATCAGGGAATCGCTTCCTCGTGGTTCCTGCTTCTCTCACAATCCCGCGTCTGTCGAGGGTAGCACGAAATCGATTTCGTTGTCACATCGGCACGAACCGCTAGCCCCGTGTTTGTGGAGAACGGTCCGCTCATCGTGCTCGGTCCTACCTGGACATCCGTCAGTCGGTCCGGCTTCAGTCCACGGCGGCCAACAGCCACGGGGATAAACGTCTGTGCTCATTCACGGATGCCCTTCCAGGGCCAAACGCGGTGCGCGACGAATCGCGCGGCAGCACCTGCCCCGTTGCTGTGAACGCATTGCTCGTTGCTATCGATTGACGGCGGCCGGCGAATGCGCGCACCACGAGGTGCGGCTTTAGTCGCCGTTCCGAATGCTGCAGGCGAGTTCCACCGTCGATCGCTTCGCACAACCCGTGCGCCTCAGGTTGGCCGAGCTGGAAGGGTGGCTTCACCATCGTCTTCAGCGGTGGATCAGCCATCGGGTCGGCCCGCGCGACGCCGAGCCGCCGGGCGACGTGCAGCGTGACGGCGTCCCGGTGGGCGAAGAGCCAGTCGACGTAGGCCAGCGCCTGGTCGATCGTGCTGCTCGACGCCTCGCGCTTGAACTCCACGACGTGCGGGCGCATCCGCTCGTCGACGGCCAGGGCCTCGATGCGTTCCGCCTCCCAGCCGTCCAAGAGGACTTCAGAAGCGACGAGTGTAGGGCCGAGCGCGGCGTTCGGGCGCCATCCGGTGAAGCGGCGGAGGTCGGTCACGCTGGCAAAGGGCCGGGGCGTTAGCGGGCGCGCACCCTGGGCAGCGTCAGCGAAGAGCGCGACGCGGTCCACGGGGCGGGCACGGATTCTGTCGGTTGTTACGTGACATAGATTCCATCCTATCATTACTGCTTCGAAGCAGATGAGACGAAAAAAGAGTCTTAGCGACCGATTGGGCGCAGCCATTGCAACGTGCGTGGACGGCCGGCGCCGAAGGGGAATGGCGAACGGCGGTCGATCAGCCAGAAGCAACCGGCCAGTTGACGGTTGCTCTTCCCGAAATAGGCAGATGCTAGAAATCCGCAGATGGTGAAACCACCAATGGTCGTAAGCGCTGGTACCCCCGGCAGGGATCGAACCTGCGACCATCCGCTTAGAAGGCGGATGCTCTATCCACTGAGCTACGGGGGCGCGACAATCGGAATAGTTCCAACGCTACCGGCGATCACCGTCCGCGGTTCCTCGGCGACAGACGATCCCCTCAAGTATGAGTATAACGGAGGGACGGAGGCACTGACCCCGAATCGCGGCGATTCGTCCTCGCCGTCTCCCGACAGAAGCACACGGTCGCCGCGACAAATTGGCCCAGCCCCCTCATTCACGATCAGACGAACTGCGGGATGATCTCCTCGGCGAAGCGATGCAGCGGCTCCTGGTCATAGGCGATACGCGGGATGTAGACGATCACGTAGTCAATGCCGGCGTCGACCAGACTCTGGACGTGCGCGCGAATCTGCTCCGGCGTCCCGATGATCGTCGGCCAGCCGAACGTCGGGAACGCACCGCTCGCGCGGACTTCGTCCGGGTCGGTCCCCTCATCGATCAGAACGATGTCCGCCTCTGCCGACTTGATGATCCCGTCGTAGTCTCGACCGATCGCCTCGCAGTGCCCTTTCAAGACCTCCAGCTTCCGCCGGATCGTCTGGGGATCGCGCCCGATGTTGCAGGCGTCGCCATACCGCGCCACCAACTTCAGCGTCACCTGCTCGCCGCCCCCGGCGATCCAGAACGGAATGTGGGGCCGTTGCGCTCCCTTCGGCTCGTTGATCGGAGCGTCGATCGTATAGTGCTTGCCCTGGAAGACCGGCCGCTCCTCCGTCCACATCCGGTGGACGATCTCGACCGCCTCGCGGAACCTCCGCATCCGCTCCGGCGTCTCCGGGAAGCCATATCCGTAGGCACGCCACTCATGCTGATACCATCCGGCACCGAGTCCGGCGTCGAGTCGGCCGTGGCTCGCGACATCCACTGTCGAGGCAATCTTGGCGTAGAGCGCGGGGTTGCGGAAGCCATTGCAGCTCGTCATCTGGCCGATCCGCACCCGCGTCGTGTCGCGCGCCAGCGTCGCCGTCGTCGTCCAGCACTCGAACGTCGTCTCGATCTCCGGCGTCGGCACCGTGTGGAAGTGGTCGTAGAGCCAGATCGAGTGCCAGTTCGACTCAGCGTCGGCCGCCTTCGCCACCGCCGTCATCGCCTCGAACTGCTCGACCGGGTCGTCGATCTCCACCAAATCCATCTTCCAACCCTGCGGCACGAACAGCCCAAATTTCACCGCCACCTTCGAACCTCCTCAGGTGACCACGACCGAGAAAGCCGTCGTCTCGACAGGACGCGATGCAAAGCCGATTGCTCGCGCAGTCTACCGCCATCCTGGTGTCTCCGTAACTGGCCCCTATCCGGGCCTATCACCCTTACCATTCGCTCAATCGAGTCGGCAGCCGCAGGACACCTACTGATCTCCTTACCGATAATGGCTGGAGCAGGGACGCCGCTGCATAGGTGTCGGGCGGTCGACATTGCCGGCACCGTGAAGCGTCGGAAAGGGAATGCGGCACATGATCACCGATCTCGGACACACCGCCTTCGCGGTCCATGACATCGACGCATCACTGGCGTTCTACGCGAAATTCGGTCTCGCCGAGTCCTTCCGGCTCAACCATTCCGACGGGTCGCTGATGCTCGTCTATCTGCACATCGCGGGCGACCGCTTCCTCGAACTCTTCCCCGGCGGCCCGGAACCGAGCGCAGACCGTCC
>JAXDKI010000466.1:0-6420 GCA_034667245.1 Thermomicrobiales bacterium
AGGACGGCGAGTCGGATCGTATTGGTGACATGCGGAAGGTAGCGGTTCCAGACCTGTTGGTAGTTTTGCAGGGTGTAGATGGGGCGGTTGAAGAAGAACGTCGACTCTTCGGTGAAGCTAACGACGGCGAGATAGATAATCGGCACGATCGAAAAGAGGATCGTGACCACCAGGGCTGGCATCACGAGCCCCGGCCCCATCAAAGCAGTCCGCCAGCGACGGCGAGCGGACTGTTCGGGCGCGGCGATCATCTCGCCGGCGTTCAAGGTGATCGATGGATTGGCCATTGTCGCCCGTACGTCTTCAACCGCCGTAGCGTTTCGTCGTAGACAGACGCATGTCGCCGCGGCGTCCGCTCGAAGGACGCCGCAGCTTGCTCAAGACGGCGGCAAGATAGCCGTTAGAGGCCGATGCCCTCAAGCCACTTGTCGTACCACTCCTTGGAATGCTCGGCCAGGTAGGCCCAGTCGACCGTCTTGTAATTCGTGCTGAGCTGCTCGATTGTCGGGAAGTAGGTGAAGTAGACGTCCTTGATCCAGTCCGGTACCAGGCCTTCGTAGGAGGGGCCGAGGAATCCCTCTTGGAGTTCGGCCCAGGCACCCTTGGTGATGCCCCACGACTCGATGTCGGGGAATTGGGCGTCGTCGCCGAGGCGCCAGTCGATAAAGAGCTGGGCGAGAACCGGGTGCGCGGGCTTGACCGGGATCCACAGGTAGCCATTGACGGCATACTGACCGGAGGCAGCGACGAGGAACGCGGCTTCTTCGTGTCCGTTGAGGAATTCGAGTCGCGCCATCGAGTTCCAGAACGTCACGACGTCGACGACGCCGCTTTCGTACAGTTGCTGCGCCTCTGCGAACTCGGCCGTGTACTTGACCACGTTCGGACCGATGTTGTTGACGGCGAAGTCGATGGCTTCCTGCATTTGGGCTGGGTCTTTGTAGTCCTTACCGAGCGAGGCGGCGAGGCCAAGGAGGACGCCGCCACCGGTGATGTCGCCCGGCAGCCACATCAGGAGCTTGCCCTTCAGGCGCTCGTCGGCCAGGTCCTTCCAATCGGTGAGGAAGTCGACGTTGTTCTTGTTGTAGTTGATTCCCGGCGTTGCCGAGGCCTGGAAGGCAATGGACGTCGGCACGTGCTTGAGGTTGTCCAGGACGCGATCGGCGTTCGGGATCAGACCCGAGGGGAGGAAATCCTCCATGAGTTTGGTCGACTGCTGCGTGCTCCGGAGTTGGACCTCGGCCCAGTAATTCTCCTCGATCGCCATCACGTCCCAGGGCGAGTTGTCGCCGCTGCCGACTGCCGTGAAGAGATCGGTCAGGTAGGTGCTCGGTTGCTGGGACTGACCGTAGTTGACCTTGATCTCCTCGCCGTAGACGTCCTTGACGTATTGCTGGAATCGGGCGACGAGTTGATCGGAAGCGGCGTAGGTCCAGTTGGCGACGTTGACTTCCTTCTCCTCGGCGATCGCGGCCTTGATGTCGTCGAACGACATCTGCTTGCCGACGATCGGCACGTCGACCGGGCCGCCGGCCGCCGGCGAGGCAGAAGCATCCTGTGCGAAGACGGGGGAGGCGAGGACAGTCTTGATCGCGGGGATCGACAGGCCGAGGGCGAGCCCACGAACCACGGCTTGCCGCCGCGAATACTTCCGCGTGGTTGCCTCCGAGAGAAGCTGCTCGACCTGCTCGCAGTCGGCGATGTGTCCTGAGATGTCAGTCACCTGTCTGCTCCTCCTTGAGCGTCATCACGCCCGCACGCCAGGCGCCGAATGACCGGTTCCTTCCTTCCCAATTGTTGCGAAATCTGTCCTTACCGTACCGGCGGGTGGCGCGGCTGTCAAGGGCGGTTCGCGAGGCGAAGTGAACGGCAGGGAGCGCGGAGCAGCCGCGGTCAAATTGATGGCGCCCCCTGCAATACTCCTACGATCGCGATCCGACCGGTGTTCGCGGTGCTTCCGGCACCGGCACGAGTGGGATCAGCTTGGCGCGCTGGTTGTCGGACAAGACGGCCCAAGGGTGGAGTTTCCGCTCCGGGACGCGCGGGAGCGTCTCGCCGTCGATCATCGTCAGGGTGTTGATGAGACGTTTCGTGCCCTTGAGCTCGTCCATGAAGATGTCCTGGAAGGTGAAGTCGCCCTCCTCGATTCGGAAGAGCGCGACGTCGGCCGCGCTGCCGGGTTTGAGGGAGCCGTGCTCGGGCTTGCGCATGGCAGCGGCCGGGCGCGAAGTGGCGCACTCGATGACGTCCGGCAGCGACATGCCGAGGTTGAGGAATTTGGAGAGGGTGGTCGGCATGTCGAACATGGGGCCCTGGATGGCGAGCTGGTGGATGTCGGTGCTGATCACGTCCGGCTGGATGCCCTGGTCGAGCATCTGCCGCGCTGTGTTGAAGCTGAAGGAGCCGGCACCGTGTCCGATGTCGAGGACCAGGCCGCGATCGTGGAGTTCCTTCATCTGCGGCAGGATCAGACCGTCCTCGCCGAGGATGCGCATGTCGTGGCCGGTAAAGCAGTGGGTCAGGATGTCGCCGGGTCGGAGATGGACCATGATCTCCTCGATCGTCGGCGGTCCTTGGCCAATGTGGACCATGAGCGGGAGACCGACGCGGTCGGCGAGGACGCGCGCGAGCTCCAGCGGGCGGATGCCGACGCCGCGAGTCGTGGACTTGTCGATCCGCGCCTTGATTCCGACGATGACGTCGCGGTTCTCCTCGACGATGGTCGCGGCGAGATCGACGTCGCAGTAGTCGAGGTTGGCGAACTCCCAGGTCGGAGCGATCAAGCCGATCGCCGAGAGGTTGAGGAGGGAGTAGACGCGGGACTTGCTCCGCTCGACGATGTACTCACGGAAACCGGGAAATGAGTAGGCGCCCGCGCTGCCGACGTCGAGCCAGGTTGTCACACCGGAACGAGCGGTGACCGGGTCGGGTTCGATCCCCCAATAGGTCGCGCCCCAGTAGACGTGGGTGTGGAGGTCGATCAAGCCGGGCGTGACGTACTGCCCGGTCGCGTCGATCCGCTCGGCTTGGCCGGGGTCGATCCCGGCTTCGACCGCGGCGATCTTGCCGCCGGCGATGGCGACGTCGAGTTTGCCGCTGTACCCGGATCCCGGATCGACAACTTCGCCGCCGCTGATAACGATGTCGTACCCGCCGCTCGCTGAACCATCGGTTGCCACAGGTTCCCCCATCGATTGCATCCGCCTCAGCCAGTCTGAAGACTCGAAGCACGCTGGCTCGGCGGCACGCTACGGCAGGGCGGAACTGCTGTCAAGCGCCCGGTTGGCGATGCGATAGCATTCCCGACGAGTGCCGGAAAGGGAGGATGGACGCCGTGAGAGACGCTTTCTCGTGCGATACCTCGGTCATCGTTGGCTCAGCGACGGCCGACGGTTCGGTCATCTTCGCCAAGAACAGCGACCGCTCGCCTAATGAGTGCCAGCCGCTGACGCACGTTGCCGGTCGCCGGCACCGGCCCGGCGACACGGTGCGCTGCCAGTATCTCGAGATTCCGCAGGTGGCGGAGACATGGGAGGTGATCGGGTCGCGTCCCTACTGGCTGTGGGGATTTGAGATCGGGGTCAACGAGTGGGGCGTCGCGATCGGCAACGAGGCGGTTCACACCCGGGAGCCGTACGAGGAATTGGCACTGATCGGGATGGACCTGGTGCGGCTGGGTCTGGAACGCGCGAAGTCGGCTGACGAGGCGGTGGTCGTCATCGGCGAGCTGGTCGAACGGTACGGTCAGGGCGGCTCCTGCGAAGCCGGCTTCTTTCGCACGTACCAGAACTCGTTCATCGTCGCCGATCGGATGACGGCCTGGGTGCTCGAAACGGCGGGGCATCGCTGGGTCGCCGAGCGGGTTGTCGATCGCGCGGCGATCTCGAATCTGCTCACGATCCGGGGCGCGGGTGACCGGTCTTCGCCGGGTGTCGAGGAGCATGCCCGCTCGCAAGGTTGGGTGGATGGGAGCTATGACTTTGCGGCCGCCTACCAAGATCCGGAGGCGGACCTGACGCCGCGAGTTTGCCGGTTGGACCGGGCGAGGGCGGTGCTCGGCGGCTACCGGTTGCCCGTCAAGGTCCGGGACATGATGGCGTTGCTGCGGGACCACGGGGATGGCGACCTGCCAAGCAGCGCTCAACCACTGCCGAGCATTTGCATGCATGCAAATCCACGGTATCCGGGGGAGACGGCCGCGGCGATGGTCATCCAGCTGCGACCCGATGGGCCGCGAGAGCTGGCCGTGACCTGCTGGACGGCGTTCGGCTCGCCCTGCCTCAGCATTTTCCGGCCGGTCTATCCGTTTGCCGTCGGGCTGCCCGCTGACCTGGATCGCGGCGGCTCGACGTTCGACGCCGCTTCGCCTTGGTGGCTGTTCGAGCGGTTGCAGCGGCTCGTCGCACAGGCGCCGTCGCTGGCCGAGGAGGTCCGCGCGGCTTTTGCGGTACTCGAAGACTCCTTCTTCGCGGAGGCAGATCAAGCGGAAGCGGATGCGCTCGACGCGTTGTCACTGGGAGATCGAGAGGGAGCGCTGCTAACGCTGCGAAGCCTCGTCGATTCCACGACGCGGCGGGCGATCGGCCTCGCGGAGCAACTCACGATCGATGTCGCGGTCCGAAGCCGTACGAATGCCGTGCCGGCAATGGCAGACTTCTGGGCAGCGCTAAACAGGGATGCCGGGATGATTGGTGAGGAAGCTCTCGCCGAATTTGCCGGCAGCGCCCGTTAGCCGCGGCGCCGACGAACCAAAGCGTGCCTACTTCCAGCGGTTCGTTTCGGGGTCGTCGGTCGGTAGTGGCGGGAGGGCGTCGATCTCGACCCAAAGGTTGTCTGGAATCGGATGGGTGGCGAAAGCGACTGTTTGCTCGATCCGCTCGGGCCGGCTCATGCCAACGATCGTATTGACTATCCTCGGATCGCGCATTGAGAACTGGAGCGCCGCCGCCGGCAGTGGCACGCCGTATCGGTAGCAGATCGCCGACAGTTCGTGCGTCCGCGCGATCATCTCGTCGGAGGCCTGCTGGTAGCAGTAGCGCGGGTAGGCTTCGGGCCCCTTCGCGAGCATGCCGCTGCCGTAGGGGGCGGCGTTCAGCACGGCCATCCCACGCTGACTCGCCGCTTCGATGACCGGGTCGGCAGAGGTGTTCAAGAGCGTGTAGCGATTGTGGGTGATGACGGCGTCGAAGAGTCCCGAATCGATGTATTGGATCTCGACATCGTTCGGACCGCTCGCCACACCGAGATGGCCGATCACGCCCTGGTCCCTGTAGCTCCGAAGCACCTCGACCGGGCCGCCGGGTGCCATCGCCTCTTCGAAGGTCGTCCATTCCGCGTCGTGAAGGTAGACGACGTGGAAATGGTCGACACCGAGCAACTCCAGGCTCCGTTCCAGCCGGCGCTTGACGGTCTCGCCGCTGTAGTCGTTCGTCTGCGGATCGCGGCCCTGCTTCGTCTGGAGGATCGCGCCCTCCGGCAAACCGCCCAGTTCGCGGAGCGCCAGTCCGACCCGCCGCTCGCTCTCGCCGTCGCCGTAGAGCGCGGCGGTATCGATGTAGTTGATGGGGCTGGCCAGCGCCGCTCGGATCGTCGCGACCGCGTCTTCCTCGGACACGGAGTACATGAAGGTATCCTTCATGTTCCCTAATGGCGCACAGCCGACCGAGATCGGCGGCACCGTCAAGTTAGTCCGCCCGAACGGTCGCCTAGCCATTACGTCCTCAGCCATGGTCCCTCTCCTCCGGCCTCATGCGACTGCGCCGGGCGCCGCTCAGCTAGCCATGCGACAACCTGATTCCGATGATCGCACAACTCGAGCAGTTGCGAACCACTATCACGTCAAACTCGCCCGTCACCCGTAAACGCCGTCGGAGTTGCCTTCCTCCGCAACAGCTCCGCGACCAGAACGCTCGCATCAACGACCAAACGCACGCTTGCGCCCACTCGATACTTCTGACGACTCGAAGGGATCGTCTAGAAGCGGCTCGTTCAGGTCGACATACCGGCTGAACTCCTCCTCTGTCATCCCGGTTCTGTCTCATATGCCTTGAATCGTCTTCTCCAGACGCGCAATTGACTCGGCCTGCCTTAGGCGGCGCTCGGCATCCGCCTGAGGATCATGCCGCGCACCCGGGTTGGGGAAATAGAAGCCGATCGGCTCGCCATGGCGCTCAATGGTAAGTGCCACTTCGCCGGCCAGGCACTTTGTGGCGATGTCGCGAAACTCGCGAACCCCGACTCGTTTCATCACTCCTTCCGTGGACCGGCGAGCATGACACGTGGAGGTTACGTGAATCGGGGGAGGATCTCGCTGGCGAAGCGACGCATCGGGGATTGGTCGTAGGCGAGGCGGGGCAGATAGACGATGACGTAGTCGATACCGGCGGCGACGAGCTCTTCGATGCGACGGACCGCGTTGTC
>JAXDKI010000467.1:0-7446 GCA_034667245.1 Thermomicrobiales bacterium
TGAGGGTCGTGGCGCTCACGCCCGCTCGGTCGGCACGACGACGAACGAGCGGGGTTCGCCGCCGCGGAGGACGGAGACGGTGACCGCATCGCCCGGCGCCAAGCGCATGATGGCGGCGGGGACCGACTCCTGATCGATCACCGGTGTCTCGCCGATGGCGACGATGATGTCGCCCAGGATCAACCCGGCGCGGTCGGCCGGCGTGCCCTCGACGATCTCGGTCAGGAGGAAGCCGGCGGCGTGGTCGTCGCGCCGGAGGGGAACAACGACCCCGTTGACGCCGATGTAGGCGATCGCACCGCCGCGCTTGTCGCCGCCGACGAAGCGCTCGACGGCGAGACTTGGGATAGCGAGGGAGAGTCTGCCGGCGACCATCGAGTTGACGCCGATGACGCGTCCCCAGGCGTCGACGAGGGGACCGCCGGAGTTGCCGGGAGCGAGGGTCACGTCAGATTGGAGGTAATCGCCTGTCTGGGGGCCGCGCTCGGTCGCTGCCTGTCCGGCCGCGACGATGATGCCGGCGGTCACCGCGTCGCGAAACCCGAGCGGATGACCGATGGCGATCGCGAGCTGACCGGGGCGGACGGTCGAGGAGTCGCCGACCTCGATCGCGGGGAGCCCTTCCTCGGCAATCTTGACGAGGGCAAGGTCGCGCGTCGGGTGGCGGGCGGCGACGATGCCGACGTATTTGCGGCCGTCGGCGAGGACGATCTCCGTCCGGCCATCGGTGCCGACGACGTGGCTGTTGGTGACGATGCGGCCGTCGGCGCCCCAGATGACGCCAGCGCCGTTGCCGCCCCGGTGATAGACGAGGACGACCGACTCGCGGACCTTCTGCGCGACCGCGTTGACCGAAGTCGAAATCGTCCTTGCGAAGACGCTCTGCTCAAGCATGGTGACCATCTGTTTGTGGCCGTTCCTTTTCACGTATTGTAGAGGGCAGACGGTAGAGGGCAGAGGGCAGAGGGCAGAACGGGTCGTTCTCTTCTGCCGTCTGCCGTCTGCCCTCTGCCCGCCGACTACTGCCGTTCCCCGACGGTGACGGTGGCCTCGGTGAGGGCGCCGCCGCGGACGAGGCGGATGGGGACGGGGGTGCCGACGAGGTCGCCGGAGAGGCGATCCTGGAGTTCTTCGACGGTGCCGACGGGCAACCCGGCGATGGCGACGATGACGTCGCCGAGGAGGAGACCGTCGCGCTCGGCCGGGCCGTCGGGCTCGATGCTGACGACGACGAGGCCCCGCTCCTGGTCCAAGCCGAGCTCACCGGCCAGGCGTGGGTTGATGCCGACCGCCTGGGCGCCGATGCCGAGGAAGCCGCGGCGGACTTTGCCGTGGCTTCGGAGTGAGTTGACGATGGTGTCGATCGCGGTCGATGGGATCGTGAGGCCGCCGCCACGCCCGAGGGTGGACGAGTTGAGCCCGAGGATGTTGCCTTCGACATCGACCAGCGGGCCGCCTGAGAAGCCGGGCAGCATCGCGACGTCGGCGCGGATGTAGCCCTCGACCGTGCCGCCGCGGTGCGCTCGCCAGGAACCGCCGACGGTGCTGACGACGCCGAACGAGGCCATCGGGCCGCTCGGACCCGGCCGGCCGACGGCGAGGACGAGGTTGCCGGGGCGAACGGTGGCGTCGGATCGCGTGGGTGGCGTCAGATCGGAGGCGTCGGTCTTGAGGAGGGCGATGTCGCTGCCGGCGTCACGGCCGATCAGCGTCGCCTCGACGGTCCTGCCGTCCGGCAGCCCGACCTTGATGTCCTCATTCTGCTCGACGACGTGGTTGGCGGTGACGATCAGACCGTCCTCGCTCCAGATGATCCCGGTGGCGGGCATTCGCTGCCGGCCGTAGACGGTCACGGTTCCGGCGCCCGCCCGCTCGACCGCGTCGGCGAGTTCGTCCGACAACCGGCCGAGGACGCCGGTCTCGACGGCGTTCAACGTGTCGCTCATGTCATGGTTTCCTTCTGCTGCGATCCCGGCGGTTCGCGTTTCGCCGGGCCGGACGATCTCGACGTGAGAAGCGTAGATTGGCCGGAGGGGCACGCCATCGGCTGGGTGATGAGGGGGGCGCCTACCCGTCCGGGCAGGTGGGGTATCTGCCTTTTCCCAACACCGGGATGGATTGTGAGTTGACACCGGCTTGCGGTTCTGGCAGGAATGGTCCCCAGCCTCAACCGGCGTCCGAGAAGGCTGGGTTTTCGGGTCGAGCCCGACCCGCTCCCCGCTCATGTGTCCCACGTACTGATTCGAGGGCGCAACGACCAGGAAATCAGCCGAGCGCTCGCGCGGAAGGTTCATCTCGTCGAAGGCATCGAATCGCAGGACCCCGCGTAGGGGATCGGAATCTCGCTCGACGGAGTAGAAGCGGCCGGCCCCCGCCGACTACCTACCGACTTGCGTCTTGACTGACGCTCCGCTTGCCGGTCATGATCCAGTATTAGGTGGTACTTACAGCAGAGAATCCGACGCCGAGACGCGGTCATGCGTTGCGCGTCCGGCATCTAGTGCGACGAAAAGGAGCAACCGCGTGAAAGTGGAGACCTTTACGCTGGAGCGGTGGATGTCGACCTGGGAGGTCAAGGTCGACTACGACATCGCGGAGAGCGGCATCTACCCGATGACCGTCAATGAGCTGCTCGATCTGCTGCCGACGGCGGAGCGGGATCAGACGCTGGCTCGCCTTCTGGACCTCCGTCTCGGCTACACGGAGGCGCGCGGCACGCAACAGCTGCGCGAGACGATCGCGGCGACCTATGCGAGTGTCAGCGCCGATGAGGTTCTCGTCACGACCGGTGCGATCGAGGCGAACTATCTCCTCTTCAATTCGCTGCTCGACGCCGGTGATCGCGTGGTGGCGGTCTATCCGGCGTATCAGCAGCTCTACGCGGTTGCGAAGGCGATCGGGTGTGACGTCGCGCTCTGGAAGCTGAAGGAGGAGGACGGGTTCCGGTTCGACCTGGACGAGCTGGAGCGGTTGGTGACGCCGGCGACGAAGTTGATCGTCGTCAACACGCCGCACAACCCGACGGGAGCGATCCTCGCGGCGGAGGACCTGGAGCGGGTCTACCGGCTGGCCGAATCGGTCGGCGCGAACGTCCTTTCCGACGAGGCGTATCGCTGGCTTGATCTCCCAGGGGGCGAGCCGCTCGCGCCGCCGATGCGTGAGCTGGGGACGACCGCGATCAGCGTCGGGACGTTCTCGAAACCGTTCGGTCTGCCTGGTTTGCGGATCGGGTGGATTGCCGCGACCGAGGAGATCATCCGCCGCTGCTGGGCGACGCGCGATTACATCTCCTTGTCGCCGGCTCGGCTCAGCGACGCTCTCGCCGACGTCGCACTCCGACTGCGCAACCCGATCGTCGCCCGCAACCACGAGATCGTGGCGGCGAACCTGGTGACGGCGGACCGCTGGTTCGCGGAGCATGCCGATCTTGTTTCGTGGACGCGCCCGCGAGCTGGTCTCCTGGCGCTGATGCGGTACCACCTCGAGATCCCGTCGCTGGAGCTCTCGAACAAACTGGCGGCCGAGTACAGCGTGATGCTCGCTCCCGGCTCCGCCTTCGGGTTCGAGGGGTATCTGAGGATCGGGATCGGTCAGACGCCGCGTATCTTCGAGGAGGGGTTGAGCCGAACAGCAGCCTGCCTGAAACAGTTGCAGCGGGATGGGGTCATGTCGCGGGCGGTCGCGGTGTAAGGGGCGGAGCGGAACGGCTGGTGAGATGGACTCGCCGAGCTTCCGCGATCTGGGTGATCGTCTGCGAAGGCAGGCGATCACTCCTCGTCGGTATCTGCCGAATGACTGGACGATCGAGGAGACGGAGCGGCGCCTCGCGGATGAGCCGGTAGAGTGGGCGGCCGTCATCGATGGAAGCGGACGCCAACTCTTCCGGCAGCGTGCGGAACTGACGGAGCGCCGGCGGCGTGTCGCGTCGTAGGGAAGGTCCTCCGCGCAGGTTCATCTTCTCGGCACTGCTACACTGGCCGAAACGGAACCGTTGACGGCGATTCGGCGTATTGGTTGGAAGATGGCGAACGCGACTGCACTTGCCCGTAATCCATTGTCTGAGACCGCCGCTCTGGGAGTCGACGGTTTGGCCAGCGCCCCGCCGGTCGTGGAAACGCGTGGACTGCGCAAGACGTACGGCGGCGTGGTCGCGCTCGACCGGATGGACCTGACGATTCCCCGGGCAGCGGTTGGCCTGCTCGGGCCGAATGGGGCGGGGAAAACGACGCTGCTGAAGCTCCTGCTCGGGTTGTCGCGGCCGACGGAAGGGTCGGCGAGTGTCCTCGGGTTCGACACGCGGACGCAGGGGATCGCGATTCGCGAGCGCGTGGGGTATATGCCCGAGTCGGACGCGCTGCCGCCGGGGACGACCGCCGCGGACTTCGTCGGCCACATGGCCGAGATGAGCGGATTGCCGGCGCGGGAGGCGCGGCAGCGTGCGGCCGACGTCCTCTATCAGGTCGGGCTCGATGAGGAGCGCTATCGCCTGATCAAGGGCTTCTCGACAGGGATGAAGCAGCGGGTCAAGCTGGCGCAGGCAATCGTCCACGACCCCGGGCTGGTCTTCCTCGACGAGCCGACAAACGGGATGGATCCGCAAGGCCGCGAGGAGATGCTGGAGCTGATCATCCGCATCCACCGGATGCTCGGTATGGCCGTCATCGTCTCGTCCCACATCCTCGAAGACATCGAGCGCGTCTGCGATTACGTGGTGATCGTCAATGGCGGACGATTGGTCCTTGCCCAACCCATCGCGAGCGAGATCGGGACGACGAGCACCGATCTCCTCGTCCGCGTTGACGGCGATCCGGGAGCATTCATCGCCCGTCTTGGGCAGGACGGACTGCAGGCCGGACCAAGCCGCGACGACGAGGCGTGGGCGCTCGGCGAGATCGTGGTCCGGTTCGACGGCGAACGAACCTACGACGCCGTGCGCGACGCGGCAGTGGAGCTCGGAGTGGCGCTGAGGTCGCTACGGACGCGCGCCCGGACACTCGAAGATCTTTACCTCGGCAACATCGAAGGTGACGGAGCAACTGACGGAGCAAGCGATGGTCGCGCCTGAACAGACGATGCCGGTCGGAGCGGCTGCTCAGCCCGCACGCTATGGCGAGATCTACGATCGCGGCTACCAGCATTACGATGGACCGCGGTTGGGACGCCGTCACGCGTTCTCGGCGCTGGTGCGCTATTCGATGAAGCGGGCGCTCGGGATCAAAAAGGGTTGGACGTCGAAGGTCGTCCCGATTCTCCTCTACGTGGCCGTTGCCCTCGTCGTGGTGATCCCGCTCGGGGTCGAGGCGTTCCTCCCGAGCGCCAGTGTCCTGGAGTATTGGGACTTCTTCGGCTTCATCTTCCTGATCCAAGGGATCTTCGTCGCGACGATCGCGCCGGAGATGCTCTGCGGCGACCGACGGGAGAATGTGCTGTCGCTCTACTTCTCGCGGGCGATTACGCGTCTCGACTACCTGCTGGCCAAGCTCGTCGCCGCCTCGATCCTGACGTTGACGATCTCGCTTGTCCCGGTCGTGATCTATTGGCTCGGCCGTCAGTTTCTCGACGACAAGCCGATGACGGCGATCAAGAACAACGTCGACGACCTGGGCCGGCTCGTCATCTGCGGTTCCCTCATCGCGGCCTACCTCGGTGCGCTCGGTCTCGCGATCTCTTCCTTCACCGGGCGGAAGAGCATCGCCGTCGCGATCATCATCGTCGGATTCGTGGTTTCGACGAGTCTGGCCTACGCCATGGCGGCGGCGATCGACTCGGAGATCTCGCGTTACTTTGTCTTGCTCAGTCCGGCAGACACGATCGGGATGCTCTCGTACCGCATCTTCGAGCAGCCGATCTTTCCTGACGACTTTGGCGAGGCATTGCCTCTATGGGAGATTCTGGCTGGGATTGTAGGTATCGTGGTGCTCTCCTGTGGCGTGATGTACTGGCGGTACGTGCCCAATGAATGACCGACGCCAATCGACTTCTGCGGCCGCCGCCGCGTTCGATGCCACCTCCGCGGCCCTTCCCGGTGTGATTGCCGGGCGGGAACCAACGATCGTGATGGAGCACGTCTCGAAGTGGTACGGCGACATCGTCGCCGTCTCCGACGTTTCGTTCGGCGTGACACCGGGCGTCACGGCGCTGCTTGGGCCGAACGGCGCCGGCAAGTCGACGTGCCTGAAGATGATCGCCGGTCTGCTACCGGCCTCCTCTGGGAAGATCACGGTGATGGGCGAACCGGCACGAGGCAATCCCGGCGCCTATCGGCGCCTCGGGCTCGTCCCGGAGCAGGAGCAGCTCTACCCGTTCCTGACGGGGCGCGAGTTCGTGCGGATGAATGCCATCCTGCAGCGTCTGCCGAACGCCGATCAGGCGACCGACCGGGCGATCGAGACGGTGGACATGGTTGCGGCGTCCGCGCGGAAGGTCGGCGGTTATTCGAAGGGGATGCGGCAACGGATCAAAGTCGCGGCCGCGCTGGTGCACGACCCGGACGTCCTGCTGATGGACGAGCCACTGAACGGGACAGACCCAGCGCAGCGGGCGCATCTGATCCGGCTCATCCGCGAGCTCGGGGCGATCGGCAAAACGGTCCTCGTCTCGTCCCACGTTCTGGTGGAGGTGGAGCGCTTCGCCGAGAACATCCTGGTCATCGTCAATGGCAAACTCGCCGCCGCCGGCGACTTCCGGGCTATTCGCGAGCGGATCGACGACCACGACCATGCCGTCCGCATCCGCACCGACGAGCCACGCTTCCTCGCCGCCGCGCTGATCAACCACCCGGCAACTCGCTCGATCCGTATCGACCCCGACGGCAAGATCGTCGCCGAGACGAACGATGTGCGTGCCTTCTACCGCGAGCTGCCGCGCCTGGCGCAACGGGCGAATGTGCGGCTGTATGAGGTGCAGGCGGCCGACGAGTCGTTGACGTCGGTGTTCGCGTATTTGGTGGAGCGATAGCCGTCAGCCGTCAGCCGTCAGCCATCAGCCGTCAGGCAGGAACGGAAGGCAGTTGATGACAACTGGTGTGAGGGGCCGGGATTTTCGCGATCTGAAGGTGTGGGAGAAGTCGCATCGGCTGACTCTTGAGGCCTATGGAGTCACGGCATTGTTTCCGCGTGCGGAGATGTTTGGGCTTACCAGCCAGATTCGTCGATCGGCCGCTTCCATACCCGCGAACATCGCAGAGGGCTGTGGGCGTGGCGGAGGCGAATTGCCGAGGTTCTGCCGGATCGCCTTCGGGTCGGCGAGCGAACTCGAATACCATCTTATCCTCGCGCACGATCTTGAGATGATTGATCTCGCAGTTTTCGACCAACTGTCGGCACAGGTTACGGAGGTAAAAAAGATGCTCTCAGGGTTCCTCGATAAGCTGACGGCTGAGGGCTGATAGCTGATGGCTATGCTCACCTGGCGCGCGCTCCCCGTCTTCACGCTCACGGTCCGGCA
>JAXDKI010000468.1:0-6258 GCA_034667245.1 Thermomicrobiales bacterium
GAACGGTCGATGCGCTGCGGACCAAGATGGATGCCTGCTTCGCCAACATGCGGCGCGTCGCCGCGGGTGCGGAGCCGGTCGATCGAATCGCGTAGAGGAGTCGCTTGTGGCCACGTCGACGATAGGATTTCGCATCTTCGTCAATACGCCGCGTCCGTCTGAGGACCTGATCGCGCCGTTCCGTGACGCGCCGGCCGGCAACGTCTGCGACGCCATGGACCGGCTGGGCGCGATGGACTACCGCCTCAAACCACTCGATCCCGCTTCGCGGCTCTGCGGCCCCGCCCTGACCGTCCGCACACGCCCCGGCGACAACCTGATGGTCTGGAAAGCGGTCGACGTGGCGCGACCGGGCGACGTCCTCGTCGCCAAGGAAGCCCGCATGCAGGCCGACCTCGACGCCGGCGTGCTCCTGCCACAATGGGTCAACCCGCTCCTCGAAGAGAAGGGCTGCGAAACAATCGACTTCGCCGCGCGCAGCTGATAGTTCATCCATTCCAGTGGCGCGACCTGCAGTCACTGGGAACGAGAGCCCCGACCGGGGCATAAGGAAGAGCGCGCCGGCTCGTACCATTTCGCGGAACGAGCTCAAGCGCTTGGCCCTATCGGTTGTCACGAAGCCCGTGACTCAACCAAAAGCGCCGCGCAGTGTCTGCGGGTTTACTGCCCAACGACGAGTTGGGGGCGCCGTAGGTGCCATTCTGAACGCGACTGGTAGACCTTGCCCGCATGCAGGACAAGCCGATCCTCGCCCAGGCGGCCGACGATCTGCAGACCGATGGGGAGTCCTTCGGCCGAGAACCCGCACGGGATGCTCAAAGCGGGTTGCCCGGTCAGATTGAACGGGCTGTTCCACCCACCGAGGGCGGTCAACTCGGCCGTGCGGTCCTCGTCGGGATAGAGATCCTCGTGAAGGGTCGCAACCATCGGGGACGCCGGCAGGACGAGAAGATCGACGTCCTCCATGGCCTCCGCGATCCGGGCCTGCAGTCTCCGCCGCTCCTCCAGCCCGTGGAGATAGTCGACCGCCGTCACTTGCCGTGCCGCGGCCAACCGCTCCTGGGAAAAGGCGGTGTACTCCGCCGCCCGCGCGGGGAACCACTCGCGGTGGACGTGGGCGAGTTCGGCCCACATGATCGAGCCATGCGCCGCCAGGGTCTCGTCGACGAACCCGGGGAGCGAGAACTCGCGCACGGTCGCGCCGGCTTCACCCAGAGAGGCGGCGGCGGCCTCGACGGCAGCCGCGATGGCGGGTGTCACCGGGTCTGCCATGAAGTCCCGAAAGATGCCGATAGTCACGCCGTCGAGACGATCCCCGGTGGCAATCGACCCGTTGCCGGTTGTCGCCGAAATCGTCGCGGGGTCGTTGCTGTCGGGTCCAGCGACCGCGTCCAAGAGCGCCGACACATCGGCCACGGAGCGCCCCATCGGCCCCGCGTGATCCAGCGTCCAGGAAACCGCCTGCATCCGATGGCGAGAGACCAACCCGTAGCTCGGTTTGAGCCCGGCGATACCGGTGAACGACGCGGGAACGCGAATCGAGCCGCCGGTGTCGCTACCGAACGAACCGAAGTCGAGACCGGTCGCCACCGACGCGGCGGACCCGCAGCTCGACCCCCGCGTCGTCCGCTCCAAATCCCATGGATTGCGTGTTCCGCCGAAGTCTGCGTGGGGAGGGGATGAGGCGAACTGGTACGTGTTGGCCTTGGCCAGGATGACCGCCCCGGCCTGGCGCAAGCGCGTCACGACCGTCGCGTCCTCGTCAGGAACGAAGGACGATAGGACACGGCTACCAGAGGTGGTGCGCACGTCCTTTGTCCAATAGATGTCTTTGATCGAGAGCGGAATACCGTGGAGGGGGCCACGATAGGCTCCGTCGAGGATCTCCCCTTCAGCGCGCGCCGCATCGGCCAAGGCGGCGTCGGCCATGACCGTGATGTAGGCATTCAGGGTCGTGTTGAGAGACTTGACGCGGCGGAGCGCACGCTCGACGACCTCGACGGGAGAGACCTCACGCCGCCGTATGCGACCGGCGGTCTCCAGAAGACCCTCGATCTCCCAGCGTTCACCATCCACGCCGAAATCCCTCCCGCCGCTTTCCGTTACAAGACCCGCAAACGCGGATCGAAGACATCCCGCAGCCAGTCGCCGAGCAGACCGATACCGGAGACGGTCATCACAATCGCCAGGCCGGGGAACGTCTCGATCCACCAGGCAGTCGAGATGTACTCGCGCCCTTCGTTGACCAAACCACCCCAGGTCGGAGTCTGCGGTTCCACCCCGAGACCGAGAAACGACAGCGCCGCTTCCGCCAGGATGAACTGGGCAAGCATCATCGTGCCGACGACGGTGATCGTCGCCAGGAGATTGGGCAGGATGTGCCGGGCGATCAGGCGGCCGTTGGAGGCACCGATCACACGCGCCGCCATCACGTACTCGCGTTCCCGGCCTGCCAGCACCTGGCCGCGTACCATCCGGCAGAAGGTCGCCCACCCGGTCAAGACGAGAATCGTGACGACGTTGCGCTGACCCGGTGAGAAGATCGCCATCCAGGTGATCGCCAGCAGCAGAAACGGGAAAGCGAACATAATGTCGACCAGCCGCATCACGACGTTGTCGACGATCCCGCCGTAGAACCCCGCGAGGAGCCCCAGGGTCACCCCAACCAGCCCGGCGAGGGCAACCGCCAAGAGACACACCGAGAGCGAGATCCTCGCGCCGAAGATGACCCGGCTCAGCAGGTCGCGGCCGAGGGCATCGGTCCCGAGCAGGTTCGTCGACGTGCCGCCATCCGACCAGACGGGCGGTTTCAGACGCAATGTAATGTCGGCCAGCTCGGGATCGTGGGGGGCAAGGAGGGGAGCGAGAATCGCCGCCAAGACAGCCAGCCCCAGGAGCGTCAGCCCCACGTAGGCCCGGCCGTTCAGCCGTCGCACCAAATAGGGCGTGCGGAACCGCCGCGAAAGGACCTCGGACGAAAGCGGTCCGACGGCTTCGGCCGCCATCGCGGCGGTCTGGTTCCCGCGTGCGTTCGTCACGCCAGTTTGATGCGTGGGTCGAGCACGCCGTAGAGGAGGTCGACGATCAGGTTGATCGTGACGAAACCGGTCGCCAGCAGGATGACACTCGCCTCGATCAGCGGGAAGTCGCGATTGAGGGTCGCCTGGATGATCAGGCGGCCGATTCCCGGCCAGGCGAATATCGTCTCGGTGATGATGGCGCCGCCGAGGAGGGTGCCGAAACTGAGACCGATCAACGTCAGTACCGGCAGGAACGCGTTCTTGAGCGCGTGCCGAAGCACGATGATCTGCTCCGCCAGGCCCTTGGCGCGGGCAGTCCGCACGTAGTCTTCGTGGAAGACGTTGAGGAGTTCCGACCGCAACAGGCGCGTGAACTGACCGAGTGGCCAGGTCGCCAGGGTTGCCGTCGGCAGGATGTAGTGCTTGAGATCGCCCGCTCCCGAAGTGGGTAACCACTTCAATTGCACCGAAAAGAGGATGATCGCCATCGCTCCGAGCCAGAACGCCGGCATCGCGAAACCGACGAACGACAAGAACGACGCGACATAATCAATGACCGTGTTGCGCCAGACCGCCGAGGCGACCGCCAGTGGGATCGCCAGCACCAGGGCGACGACGAACGCCGCCGTGGAGAGACGCAGACTCAACGGCAGGCGATCGATCACCATCCCCATCGCGGGTTCGTTGAAGCGGTACGACTCGCCGAAGTCGAGCCGCACGACACCACTCATGAAATCGCCATACTGGACGAGGAGCGGACGATCGAGGCCGAGGCGGTGGCGCACATCGGCCAGACGCTCGGGCGTCGCTTGCTCGCCGACGAGCAAAGCCGCCGGATCTGCCGTCACTCGCAGCAGGATGAACGTCAGCGTCGCCACGCCCCAGACGGCGAAGAGCGACGCGACTAATCGCTTGATCAGATAAGTTGACACCGCATTCCCTGCCTGACGCGGCGGTGGACGACCCAATCGGCTCGTCCACCACCCGGCGTCGCGGTCGGGTTAGGACGTCAGCGTCATGTAGTAGGGCAGCACCAGCTCGTCGTGGCGCGCCGTCCAGGTGACACTATCGCTCACCCCGTACGTATCCATCTGCGCGAACAGCGGCACGATGAAGGCTTCCTCCACCGCGTGCTGCTGCAACTGCGAAAAGATCGCCTTGCGCTCCTCGGGAACGGTCGTCGCCTGTTCGGCTTCGATGAGGTCGATCATCGTCTGGTCGGTCATGAACGTCGAGCTGGAGTCGGTGTGGTAGATCCCCCAGAACTTGGTGTCGCCGTCGAATCCGTTGCCGCCCCAACTCCAGAGTCCGAAGGGCGAGATCGTCTTGTCGACCTGCGCCTTCAGCGCGGTCCCCAACTCGACCGGTTTGACGGTCGCCTTGACGTTGATCTTGGCCAGGTCGGCGGCAACCGCCTGCGCCAGTTCCACCGGCTTGGGGGCGGGACCGGCCGACCAGGTCTCGAACGTGATCTCGAACCCGTCCGCGAAACCCGCCTCCGTCATCAGCTGCTTCGCCTTTTCGAGGTCGTAGGCATACGGCTGGATGGCGGGGTCGTATCCAAACATCTCCGGGGTCATCGTCGTCGCCATCCGCTCGGCATGCCCACCGAGCAGGTTGGTGATGATGGAGTCGATGTTGATGGCGTAATTGAAGGCCTGCCGGACACGCTTGTCCTTGAACGGCTCGCCGCCGCCCTGCGGGCTGTCGGGGAAGAAGCGGAGATACGGCGTGCGGACACTGCGCACCTCCGTCGCCCGAATGCCATCGGCCTCGTCGACGATGTCGTACTGGTCAGATGGCAGATCCTTGAGCACCTGGATCTCGCCCGCCTGGAGCGCGGCGACGCGTGTCGACGCCTCCGGCATGACGCGCCAGACGACCTCCTTGATCGTCGGTGCTCCGCCCCAGTAGCTCTCGTTCGCCTCGACGCGGACGTGATCGTCGGGAACCCAATCGACGAACTTGTACGGTCCCGTCCCGATCGGCTGCTTGACGAACTCATCGACCCCGTTCGCCATCGCCTGCGGCGAGACGATGAAGAACTGCGACATCAGGTTCGGCAGGGTCGGGTGGGTCTTCTTGGTGACGATCTTGATGGTGTACTCGTCGACGACCTCGGCATGGTCAACCGGCGCCATGAAGGCGAAGTCCTGGAAACCGGGCTCGGTGATTCGCTCGACGTTCCACCTGACGACCTCGGCGTTGAAGACCTCGCCGTTGTGAAACGTCACGCCCTGCCGGAGCTTGAACGTCCACTCGGTCGGACCGGTCGACGACCATTCGGTCGCCAGCAGCGGCCGGAACTGGGCGCTGTCGTCGAAGCTGACCAGCGTGTCGAAAATCGACTGGTGCGTGCTCGACTCCGAGGAGAGATAGGTCCGCTGCGGGTCCATGAACTGGAACGGCGCCGGCTGCCCGATCGTCAGCGTGCCGGCGGACTGGTGGGTCGTTCGCCGGGTCCGGCCGGGCGCAACCGGCGCGGCGCCCACCGTGCCACGTGCCGCGAGACCGGCAGCGACGGCACCACCGGCCGCGAGCGTGCCGGTGCGGAGCAGGTGACGCCGCGTCAGCTGGCGCCGCGTTAGGGAATCGCGTTCTCTCTCGTCCATCTCACGTCCTTTCGAGTACGTCGCAATGTCTGACGAAATGACTGATTCGGTGTTCGCGTGCCGTCAACGCGAACAAACTGACGTTCTGACGGGGGTGACCGGCGTCGTCACGTTGCAGTTGAGAACCACCTCCCTCTCCAGCGTCTTGGGCGGACTGGCGATGAAGTCAATCAACTCGCGGCGGCCCCGACCGCGCCTGACGCGGTCCGTTCGAGCATCGCGAGGATGTCCGCGGTGTTGACGACGCGACTGTAGATGCCGTCCAGGACCGTCAAGGCGAACTCGTGCTGGGCGCGTACTCGCGTCGCGCAAGCGTCGCCGACCAACAGCACGTCGTAGCCACGGTCGGAGGCGTCGCGCACGGCCGTTTCGACACAGTCGTTGGTACCGACCCCGACGACGACGAGGGTCTCGATCCCGAGATTCTTCAGGATCTGGTCGATCGCGGTGGCGTTGAAGACCCCGTTCGCGGTCTTCGTGATGACGATCTCGTCGCCGACCGGCTTCAGTTCGTCGAGCACCTCCGCCTCCCGGCTGCCGGGCTTGGCAAAGAGACCGAGTCGCTTATGGGCGCGGCTGATGTCCCCCCCCTTCTGCGTCAGCGCGACGGTCACGACGTGGATCAC